>JACQVS010000159.1 GCA_016209605.1 Planctomycetota bacterium | reverse complement strand
GGGAGACTGCCGTCCAGGCGGTCGACTCCTCGGAGATGGTCAGGACGCCGGGGTAGTGCTGGTGGCAGAGCTCGTTGTAACGCTTGAGGAAATCGATGGCCTCGAGGTTCTCCTTGCCGCCGTAGGCGTTGGGGATCCAGTCGCCGTCCTGGCGGGAGTAGTCGAGATACAGCATGGAGGCGACCGCATCGACGCGCAGGCCGTCGAGGTGGTACTTCTCCAGCCAGTAGAGCGCGTTGGCGAGGAGAAAGTTCCGCACCTCGTTGCGGCCGTAATTGAATATGAGCGTCCCCCAGTCGCGGTGCTCACCCCGGCGGGGGTCGGCGTGCTCGTAAAGACAGGTTCCATCGAAGAACCGCAAGCCGTGGTCGTCGCGCGGGAAGTGCGCCGGCACCCAGTCGAGCAGCACCCCCAGCCCCTTCTGATGGCACTGGTCGACGAAGTACATGAAATCATCGGGGGTGCCATGGCGGCTGGTGGGGGCGTAGTAGCCGCTGGTCTGGTATCCCCAGGAGCCATCGAAAGGATGCTCCTGGACCGGCAGGAGCTGGAGGTGGGTGAATCCCAGGTCGTGAGCGTAGTCCGGCAGACGGTGGGCCAGCTCCCGGTAGGTGAGGTACCGGTTCCCCTCCTCCGGCGCCCGCATCCAGGAGCCGAGGTGGACCTCGTAAATGGAGAGGGGAGCCTCCAGCCAGTTCCAGCGGGAGCGCGCCTCCAGCCACGCCCGGTCCTGCCAGCGGTGCTTCCCGAGATCGTGGACGATGGTGGAGGTGCCGGGCCGGAACTCGAAGCGGCAACCGTAAGGATCGGACTTCAGGCGCAGGATGCCCTCGCGGGCGCGGATCTCGAACTTGTAAAGATCCCCTTCGGTGAGGCCGGGAATGAAAATCTCCCAGATGCCGCTCGAGCCCAGGTGCCGCATCGGATGGCGGCGGCCATCCCAGCCGTTGAAGTCCCCCACCACGCTCACGCGCTGCGCGTTGGGAGCCCACAGCGCGAAGTGGACCCCCTTCACCCCTTCCAGCTCGATCAGGTGGGCCCCCAGCTTGTCAAAGGAACGCAGGTGATTGCCTTCGCCGAGGAGGTGGAGGTCCAGGTCTCCGAGCACGCGCGGAAAGCGGTAGGGATCCTCATAAACCCAGGAGTGCCCGCCGGGCAGATGGCCCCGCAGCCAGTAGCGCGGCATGGAAGCCGCCGGCAGAAGCCCTTCAAAAAAGCCGCTCTCGTCAATTTTCGCCAAGGGGAGGATTTTCTTCACCGCCTCCTGCTCGATGATGGCCTCGACGCGTTCGGCTCCCGGCAGGAAGGTCCGGATGGCGAAGCCGGATCTCCCGGCGCCGTCGAGGGAGACCGGATGGGGACCCAGGACCCGGAAGGGGTCCCCATGGCGCGCCTCGACGATGCTGTGAACCTCATCCGGATGGATCGAGAAGTGAATTTCCCCCTGGGTGTTGGACATAAGCTTTAAATTTTACTCAATTATTTTTCATCTTCCGAGGCGATGTGGAATTTCAAAATGCCGACGTCGGTGATTTCCACCTCGACGAAGTCCCCCGGGGCGAACTGGGGCACGGCGCGCGTCGCCCCGGTGAAGATCAGATCGCCCGGCTCCAGGGTCACCGTCTTCGTGACCTCATGGACGAGGCGCTCCGGATTCCAGGTCAGGTTCCGGGTGTGGCTCCGCTCCACCACCTTGCCGTTGACCCGCAGCTGGACCTCCTGCAACGCGGGGTCGATGCCGCTCACCACCCACGGCCCCACCGGCGCGACGTGGTCGGCGGACTTGCCGGCCAGGCTCCTGGCGACGTCCGGTTCCCCCTCTTCATCGAGAACCTCCGGCGATCCGTCCATGCCGCAAGTATAGCCCAGGATGAAGTCCTTGGCCTCCTCCAGGCTGACGGCTTGAGCGCGCTTCTTCACGACCGCCACCAGCTCCCCCTCGTAGAGGATGGTGTCGTACACCCTGGAAACCTTGAGCTCGTCGCCGTGGGCGGAAATGGCGCCCGCCGCGCGCACGAAAAACGCCGGCATCCTGGCCGGTTGGGTTGGATCCGAGGGCGGGTAATTGTTGAGGATGCCGATGGCCTTGGTGGGCTTGGGCACCGGGTGCTTGTCCTTGGGGATGTAGACCTTGGGCCGCTCCAGCGCCGGAGCCCCGGCCAGCTTGCACGAGCCGAGGAGCAGGCCCGCCAGGATGATCATCAGCGGGTGCGCGGGCATCTTTTTCAAAATCTCATCAGGCGCCGGGCGGACCAGCTGCCCGAATCGCTGGCCGTCTCCCAGCGCCCTTCCAGCCTGGCGGAGCCTCCGAGGCGGGCGGAGCACTTCACCCCGGTGAGGCTGCCGTCCACCGTGACCTCCAGCGAGAAAGTGAACACCCCGTCCTGGACGCGGGCGTTCTGGATCTTGATCTTCTCGCCCCTGGAGTTGACCATCTGGCCGGCGATCTGCCCGTCCTTCTCCTCCAGCTCCAGCTGCCACTTTTGAACCCCCTCGGGGGTTGACGCCTCCAGGCGGTAGAGGCCGGCGATTCCGGGGCCGGATACTGCCGCGGCAGCCGGGGAGGCCGCTGGTTCCGCTTGCCGCTCCGCTCTCCATGGGCCCGTGGCCGAGCCATCGGCGGTGCGCCAGGTTCCATGAAGGCGGCGATCGCCCTCAAAAGCCGCTTCGATGTGGAACTCGATGTCCTGGCCGTTGATCGGCAGGACGATGGCGAGGCGCAGCTTGCCCCCTTCCTGCTGGATCGACTTGTAGTCAATGGACCCCAGGCGGCTCTGAGAGCTGCCCGAGAGCTGGCCCCCCTTTCCCTCGATGGTCAGCTCGGACTGGTACTCCCGCCCCTCTTGCGTCTCCGCCGTCACCTTCCAGGTTCCGACCGGAGAGTGGGATTTTTCTGAAGCGGCGGGCTTGGCCTGGCTTTTTCGGGTGGCGGAAAAGGAGCCGGAGTACTCGCTGAGCTGTGCCATCCCTTCCAGCTTCTCCCCCACCAGCTTGCCATCGAACTTGATGGTCACGTCCTGCCCGCTGATATTGCGGACCACCTCCATGTTGAGCTTGCCATCCTTGAAACTCCCCTTCTGGATGGGGTACTTGCCGCTCCGCGGGCTGATGAAGCTCCCGGAGATCTTTTCGCCGTCTTGCTTCAGGTCCAGGGAATAATCGCGCGTCTGGTCATTGTAAGCGATCACCACGGCCCACTCGCCGCTCAGATTGACCTCGGCCACACCCGCCTGGGTAACCCACAAAAGCGCCTGCAGAGTCAGATGACTCATGGTCCTTCTCCTTGATCAAAAAAATATATTCTTCCTCCGCACCTTCTCCGCATCCTGCGGAGAAGGTGCGGATAGCTCAGTTGCGGGCGAAGCCCGCAATATGAAAACCGAATCCTTTCCAGCATTGTAACCAAGTGGGCGAAGGGGAGCCAGGGGGAAGAGGGGAATTTTACTCCCGGCCCTCTTACTTGACGACTTACTTGACGGCGCCCAGAACCTTCTCCGCCACGGTTTCCGAAGGCACCGCCGAGTCGCCGGTCCACCAGGTGATCTTGCCCATCTGAAACTTGTGGACCAGCTCCCGGCGGAAGGGGAGCACGCGGATGGCGAAGCCGTAGCGTCCGGCGCCGTAGCAGGGGATGGCGCCGGTGAACGTCGCCACCGGCCCCTCCGCCGACTGGAAGGCCAGCGCCATGGCCTCGCCGACGCGGATCTCGCCGCCCACATCGAGCGGGCCGTAGACCGCCTCCACCGCGATTTCATTGGGGGAGATGGTGCCGGTGTGGACGCGCACCGCCACGCCCAGGGAGTTGCCGATCTCCAGCTCCTGGGTGGTGTCCGCCTCGACGGAAACGACGGAAATCTGGTGCCAGGAGGTGCTGATGTGGCTCTTCCAGGCCGCCAGGATGCGCGCCGTTTCGAAGTGATTCTTGGAGAGGATGTTCCACTGGATGGCCGCCGGCAGGTAAATCTTCTCGGCGTACTCCTCCACCATGCGGTTGGTGTTGAAGGCCGGGCAGCAGCTGCGGATGGAGTTTTTCATGATCTGGATCCATTCCCGCGGCAGGCCGTCGGGGCCGCGCTTGTAGAAGAGCGGCACGATCTCCTTTTCCAGCAGTTCGTAAAGGATGGTGCTTTCGATCTGATCCATGTACTCGCGGTCGGTATACTCCTCCCCCGAGCCGATGGCCCAGCCGTTGTCCCCCTGGTAGCCCTCGCACCACCAGCCGTCGAGGATGCTGAGGTTCAAGCCGCCGTTGACCGTCACCTTCATGCCGCTGGTGCCGCTGGCCTCGAGGGGCCGCTGCGGGTTATTGAGCCAGACATCCACCCCTTGCACCAGATGGCGGGCGACATCGAGGTCGTAGTCCTCGATGAAGACCACCCGATGGCGCAGCTCGTCATCCTTGGTGAGCTGGGCGATCTGGCGGATCAGCTCCTTGCCGGGGTGGTCGTTGGGGTGAGCCTTGCCGGCGTAAATGAGCTGGAGGGGCCGCTCGCGGTCGAGGAGCAGCCGCTTGAGCCGCGGCAGGTCCCGGAGGATGAGGGTGGCCCGCTTGTAGGTGGCGAACCGGCGCGCGAAGCCGATGGTCAAGATGTCCGGATCCAGCACCTCCTCCGCCGAGGCGATCTTCCGCTGGTAGACGCCGAAGCGCTTGATCTGGCGCCGCACCCGTTCGCGCACGTAGGACACCAGGCGCTCGCGCAGGCGCTCCTTGGCCCGCCACAGCTCGTTGTCCGGAATGTCCACCACCCGCTTCCAGATCCGCTGATTGACCGGCTCATCGAGGAAGCGGGGGCCAATGTGGCGCTCGTAGAGCCGAGCGAACTCATCCGACATCCAGCTTTGCGCGTGGATGCCGTTGGTGATGTGGGAGATGGGGATCTCCCAGTCGGGGATGCCGGGCCAGACCCGCTTCCACATGCGGCGGGAGATCTGGCCGTGCAGCTTGCTGACGCCGTTGGCATGGCAGGAAAGCCGCATCGCCATGACCGTCATGCACAATTCTTCCCTCTGGTCGTGTGGATTTTCCCGCCCCAGGGCCAGCAGGTCCTCGGTGGAAATTTTCAGATCCTTGACGTAGTTCCGGAAGTAGTTGCGGATCAGGTCGCCCGGGAAGCGCTCGTTGCCGGCCGGCACCGGGGTGTGGGTGGTGAAGGCGTTACCGGCGGCGCTGGCCTCGCGGGCTTCATCAAAGCTCAGGCCCTCGTCGGCGATGAGCTGGCGGATGCGCTCGAGGCCCAGGAAAGCCGAGTGGCCCTCGTTCATGTGGTAAACCGTCGGCCGGTACCCCAGGGCGTGGAGCGCCCGGACGCCGCCGATGCCGAGGAGGATTTCCTGGCGGATGCGCATATCGGGGTCGCCCCCGTAAAGCCGGGCCGTGATGGCGCGGTCGTGGGGCAGGTTTTCGGGGATGTTGGTGTCGAGGAGGAACAGGGGGACGCGGCCGATCTGCAGCTTCCAGATGCGGGCGGAAAGCAAGCGGCCGGGAAGTTCCACCTGGACGATGAGGTTGCTCCCCGAAGAGTCCCGCACCGGCGTCAGCGACATGTTGTAGAAATCGTTTTCCGGATAGTGCTCCTGCTGCCAGCCATCGAGGTTCAGGTACTGGCGGTAGTAGCCTTCCTGATAGCACAGGCTGACGCCGACGAATGGCAGCCCGAGCTCGTCGGTGGACTTGAGATGGTCCCCAGCCAGGCACCCCAGGCCGCCGGAGTAAAACGGCAGCGACTCGTGCAGCCCAAACTCCATGGAAAAGTAGGCGATCTGGATGTCCAGGTTCTCCCCGTAAATCTTGGAATACCAGGTCTTGCGCTGCAGGTAAGTGTCCAGCTCCTTCTTGACGCTGTCGAGATGGGCCAGGAAGGCCTCATCCTGCGCCAGGACATCGAGGCGCTCCGGATGGATGTTCCCCAGCATGGCGACGGGGTTGTGATTGCACTCTTCCCAGAGATCGACGTCGATGCGCCGAAAAAGCGCCACGGCATTCCGGCTCCAGGTCCACCAGACGTTACGGGCAATTTCCAGGAGGGGCCGCAGGCGCTCGGGAAGGCGGGGGGTGACGATGAATTTCTTGATCAAGTTAAGTGGCTTCCCAGGTTTACAGGTTGCAAATCACCAAAGAAAACACCGTTATGGAAATCGGCACAAATAAAAACATCCTTTAAAGCATAAATCGATTATCAGAACAATCACTTTTTAAATTAACCGGCTGGGGGCAAACCAAGAAAAAACCCCGCCTGCATACCATACAAGCGGGGTTCTGGGTGAGTGTAATACGTCGCGATAATTTCGCGACCGTATCTTATGTCCTGATTCCGGAAATCACTGCTGCGGCACCGGCTCCAGCTCGCACGATGCCGGCGGCTTCTCGCAGCCCAGCGGCGCGGGGGCGGAGCCGCAGCGCGGGAAGGGCGGCGGCGGCGCCGGCCCGCCGATGAATCGCCAGTTGAGAAGGTAGATCGGATCGGCGATGTTGACCTCCCGGGTGCCGTTGGCGTTGGCGGCCTCGAGGCAGCCGATGGGATCGCGGCCGAGGAAGAGGTACTTGAGGATGACGATGGCGTCGCTCTGGTCCACCTCCAGGTCGCCGTTCACATCGCCGCGCAGGAACCGGGGCCCCGGCAGCGAGACCCAGCCCGGCAAGGTGCTGACCTTGACCTCGAAGCCGCCGACCACGAAGAGGATCTGCACCGGGGGATCGCCCAGGGTGTTGGTGTAGCGGACCGGGTAGGACTGCCCGGCCACGCCCGCCGGCCCGGCGCCGTATTCGATGTTGAGCAAGCGGTGGCCGCGGTCCGGCGGCAGGATCTCGGAACCGCCGCTGGTGCTGATGACGGCGGCCATCACCACCCCAGCCCCGCCCGCGACCACCTCGAGGTGCAGGAAGTCGGGGCCGGTGCCGCCGTTGAAGGTCGAGGTGATGGTGCGGCTCAGGTCGATCGAGACGGCGATCACGAACTGGGGATCGGTGCTGACGCCGAAGGACCAGCCCTGCACCGGCCTGGCGTTGTCGGCCAGGCAGGTGAGGCGGTTCCCCGGCAGGGGCGGCACCGGCTCCGGATCCGGCGGGAGGTTGCCGGGATCGGGCAGGATCTCGAGGCCGGAGGTGAAGTAGAGCAGGTTCCTCTGCACCGGCCCATCCACCACCACCTGGCAGGCTGCCGGCGGGCTCTTCCGGCCGGCGCGGAGGGCGACCACTTCATAGAGGTAAACTCCCGTGGCGACGCCGCGGTCGGCGTACTTCTGATCCTCTCCTGAAAGTTCGGCCAGCAGGGCGCCGTCTCGGAAGATGAAGATGCGGTCGTAGCGTGCGGCGTTCTTCCAGACCAGGATGACCGTGGCCATGTTGATGGCCGGGTCGGTCGCGGACGTGATGACCTGGCACTGCAGGTCGGCCACCGGGGGCACCGGCTCGCCGCCGGTGTCGATGGTGCACTCGACGGTGGGGCTGCGGCGGCCGTCAACGGCGATGCCGAAGAGGCTGTAGACGTGGACGCCCCCCGGCGGGACGAGGTCGCGGTACATCATGGCATCCCCGGGGAGGCGCGCGATCTCCACCCCATCGCGCGCCAGGATCAACCTGGCGTAGGGAACCGGATTCCACCACTTGAGGAGGACCACCGGGAAGGGGGCGATGATGGTCGCGTCGCCACCCCCCGGGATCCCGAGGGGATTGGCCGGATCGAGGGGATCGAGGATCAGGTCGAGCAGTTCGCAGGTGAAGTCCTGCGGCGGCGGCACGATCACCGGCGGGATCTCCACCCTGCACTCGGCCGGCAGGCTGCGGCTGTTGCCGACGATGCCGTAGACGCCGTAAATCAGGAGGCCGCTCGCGGCGACCCGGTCCTGGAACTCGGTCTGATCCCCCGGAAGGGTGGCGACGATGGCCTTGTTGCGGGTGATGAGGATCTGGTCGTAAGCCACGGGATTGGACCACTTGAGGAAGACCAAGGCCGCGGGGAAGGTTCCATCCGCCTGGCCATCGCCATCGAGGTCGATCCAGGTCGCATCGTCAAGGAGCGGCCCGGGCTCGGGGACCGGGATGATGACCCGGCAGACCAGGTCTTCGGGCGCGGGGGGCTGCTGGCCGCCGCTCACCTGGACGCGGCAGGCGGCCACCGGGATGACCGGAATGCCCCCGGTGCCGAAGTCCATATAGACTTGATAGAGATACACGCCGGGGGACGGGACGGTGTCGGTAGCGGCCATCTCGCGGGTCTTCACCACCAGCTCGTTATCTCGGGTGACGATGAAAATCGGTTCGATGATGATGGCCTGCCCCAGCGGGATGGGGACGCGGCTCCAGTCGAGCTTCACCGTCAAGCCGTCCACCGAGACGTCGAGGAGGAAGCACTCGATGCGGACCGAGCAGCTTCCCACCAGGAACTCGGAGTCGGGGCTGGTGACGGCGTGGACCTCGTACGTGTAGTCCCCGACGGCATTGACCGCATCATCGTAGGAGAGCTGGTCGGGCGGCACCGTGGCAAGGATCTCGCCGTTCCTGGAGATGCGGAACTTCAGGATGAGAACATCGATCAAGATGGGGCCCCAGCTCAAGTGGATGCGGTTCTCCTCCACCTGGCAGCGCAGCCCCGGCTCCCCCACCGTCACGGCGCACTTCCCCAGCGTCATGTGTTCGCCGTTCCAGTTGATCGCCTCGCGGAGGTAGGCGTGATCGCCCGGTCCGACCTCGCGGTCAAAATAGCTGGTGGCGTCAGGAGGCAGCTTGGCGATCTCCACCCCGTCACGGCTGATGACGAAGCCGAGGATGGGGGCGATGAAGACGACGTTCCACTCGAGGGCCACCCCGCCGCTCTCCACGCGGCAGTGCAGCGTCTCATCGACCGGCAGGATCTCGGGGTGGCTTTTGGCCAGGAGGGCCGGCGAGAGCCCGAGGAGAAGCAGGGCGGCGATCCAGGCCGGCGCCAGCCGATTCAAAATCTTCGCACTCATGTTTCAAGTTCCTTTCCTGAAAAACGGCAGACCGTGAAAAATGGCAAACCAGTATTCTATTTGCAAATCGGGGGCCATGCTCCGGGAGTTAGAATTAAGTCCCAGGGATAGCAAGGGTTTAGGAGAATGGGGAAGGGCTGGAAAAAGTGGGCTGTAAAGCCCCCTTGGAATCCTCGACGGGCGGATTGACAAAACCTGTCAAAAAAACCGCGCACCTGCGGATTCTTTCTTAGACGCCCAGCCACCCATGGCCCCGACGAAAATCGAGGTCCCGGCGGAAGCTCGCTTCAATCCGAAGAGTTCCTTCAGGCCTCGCGGGGCGGGCCGGGCGGCCGTGGCGGGGGGCGATGGCCCTCCGGAGGTCTCTCGGAACTGCCCTCGGGACCGCGGTCGCGGCGCTCCGGCTCAAGCTTCCGGCCTCCGCCTTCCTCCCTCTCCCGGCGCGGAGGCGGTCTCAGCGCCCGCCGCTCCCGCTCGGGGGCCCTCCGTAGCGCGGGGCGCTCGTCCCCTCGGGGGGATCGTGGGGGGAAAATACCGTCCCCTCGGGGGGGAGGGAGGAAAGCACCGTCCCCTCGGCGGGACCGAGGGGGGAAAAGATCATGAGGCCGGCCCTCGAAGCCCCCCTCCCGCGGCGAGCGGAAGCGCGGAGACGGAGGACGCCCTGGCGGTTGGAACTCCGGCCGGGGCTGGGCGTGCCTATCCAGATGCGGCCGGCGCCTCTCCAGTTGCAGCCGGCGCGACCCCTCCGGGCGCTCCCAGGCCCAGGGGCGAGGGGGCCGATGGAGCAGGGGAGGGCGGAACTCCGGCCGGGGGCCGGGAGGGTGGAAGGGTCGCAGTTGGTCCGGCCGGGGCGGCGGGGGTCGGTCCGGATGAAAAGAGGGCCGGCGGGGCGGCTTCTGGAAGCGTTCTTCACGGGGAGCCCGCTCCCGCAGCCGCTCGCGCCGAGGCTCGTCTCTCCCCTCTCTCCCGCGCGGTCTCTCCCGCGCCGCCTCCCGCCGTTCGATCGCCTTCTCCCGCCATTGCCTCACCCGGGCGCGGATCTCCTCCGGGCTGAGGCCCCGCTCACGCAATTGGCGGACTTTTTCCATGATCTTCCGCTGCAGCTCGGGCGGCAACTCGCCGAACCGTCCCGGACCGCCTTCGGGGCCTCTTCCTGGACCAGCCTCCGGGCGGCGCGGCTCTCCCCGGGGCGGGGGCGCCTCCTTGGGCCCGGGTCTTTCTTTCTCGTCCTCGGCGCGCAAGGACCCGGCGCTCCACGCGCCGAAAAACAACGCCAATCCTGACAGGGCGGCAATCCAACGCTTCATGACCGGCTCCTCTCTGTTTTTCAGGTAACTTTGATCTTCAATCGAACACACGGTTTTAAACCCCGGAGCGCTGGGCAGGTTTCTCGCTTTCTCGCAACTCGCGGGTTTTATTGTCTTTTTGGAACCGCGCCGGAGAACTCCGCCTGCGCCGCGTCGATCGCCGCTCTCCCCTTGAGGCAGGCGTCGTAGGCGTCGGGGATCTCCCAGGCGTCGATCATGATCCAGCCGGCGTAGCCGCCGCGCCAGAGCATCTCGAGCGACTTGCGGATGTCGACGTGGCCATCGCCGCAGGGAAGATGCTTCGAGGTCCCACCGTCCCGCAGCGTGCCATCGGTGTCGGTAAGGTGGATGTAGCCGATCCGGTGCACCCCCACCTTCTCGAGCAGCTCCTCCGGCTTCCCCCGGCCCCCGTTCATGAGGTCGAAGTGGCTGGGATCGTACATGGTCCGGAAGGCGGGATGGCCAACGCCATCCACCAGGGCGATCATGTCCTCGAGGGTGTGGAAGACGAAGGGGGGCTCGATCTCGAGCGAGATGAGGAGCCCGTTCTCGGCCGCCGCGGGCGCCGCGGCGCGCAGGCTGTCGATCAGGCGCTCGCGGGCCTGCTCGAGGCTCTGGCCCCGCAGCCCGCCGCCCGGCCAGGTGCCGATGCACTCGCAGCCGAGCTTCCTCGCCAGGCGGCACCAGCCGGTGAACCGCTCGATCCAGTGCCGGCGCGCCGCCGGATCGGGATCGAAGGCCTCGCCGCTCGAGGTCTGGAGGGAGAAGATCTTCATACCGTAACGGTCATAGAGCCCCTTCAAGGCAGCGATCGCCCGGTCATCGTCGGGGGAAGGATAAGGCCCCTCCGGCCAGCCCTCCACCAGCTCGATTCCCTCGAAGCCCTGGCGCTGGGCGAAGTCGAGGACCTCCCAGATGGGGTAGCTCTTCTTGTGCTTCGAGGCCGAGGACATGAAGCCGTTGAGTCCAAAGGCGGCGCGCCAGCGCTTCTGGTGGAGCGGAGTCCGGGGGCCTGCCAGCGTGCGGTACGGTGCCGCGGCCAGGCCGAGCGCGGCGCCGGCGGCGGGTGGGACTCGTTTCAAGAACTCGCGGCGGGTGGATCGTTTCATAATCTCCTCGCTTGATGTAACCTGGATCGAACCTTTCGTGCCATGATCACAACAGCATATGCAAAACCGCCTGAATCTCAATAGCCGCGCCGCCGCTCTCGTCGAGGCGGCGATCCAGAGGGCCGAGGAGCTTCGCATCCACCTCCACACCCTGCCCGCGGGCGGCCGGATCCTCGACTTCGGCATCGAGGCCTGCGGCGGGCTCGAGGCCGGCATTCAACTCGCGAAGATATGTCTCGCCGGCCTGGGGGAGGTTTCCCTGGTCGAAGGATACCTGCTCGGCGGGCCGGTTCCCTGGGTGCAGGTCGCGACCGACCAGCCCGTGGCCGCCTGCCTGGCCTCGCAGTACGCCGGCTGGGCCATCCGGGCGGGCTCTTACTTCGCCATGGGCTCTGGGCCCATGCGGGCGGCCTACGGCGGCGAGGAGTTCTTCCAGAAGATCGGCTGCACCGAACGGCCCGAGGATCAGGTGGTCGGAGTGCTCGAGACCCGCGCCCTGCCCCCGGCGGAGGTCTTCGAATGGATCGCCGCCAAAATCGGCGTCGCCCCGCGACAGGTGACGCTCTGCGCCGCCCCCACGGCGAGCCTGGCGGCCACCGTGCAAATCGTGGCGCGCTCGGTGGAGACGGCCTTGCACAAGCTCCTCACCCTGGGCTTCGATGTGAGCCGGGTGGTCTCCGGCCGGGGCGTGGCGCCGCTTCCTCCGGTGATGAGGTGGAAGGATGCTGGACGGAAGGACCTCGAAGCCCTCGGCCGCACCAACGATTCCATTCTCTATGGCGGCCAGGTCATCCTCAGGGTGAAGGGGGATGAGGACAGTTTGCTGGAGATCGGCCCCAAGATCCCCTCCTTGGCATCGCCGGACCACGGCGCCCCGTTCCTGGAGATCTTCGAGCGCTACGGCTGGGATTTCTACAAGATCGATCCCCTGCTCTTCAGCCCGGCAAAAGTGATCCTCGAGAGCCTCGCGAGCGGGCGCGCCCATAGCTTCGGCGCCATCGACGAGGAGCTGGTGATGCGATCCTGGATTATTGAGAGGTGATGGATGGTCCGGTTGAAAGTCGGCATCTTATCGAACCAGCGCGGCTGGCACCTCGAAGACCTGTTCCGGGCGGGGAGGAAGCTCGACCTGGAAGTGGCCGCCCTCGACTTCCGGTCGCTCGCCACTGCCGTCGAGGAGGGTCGAGAGGAGGTCGCCGCCGGTAGTCAACCGCTCGCGGAGTTCGACCGCCTGCTGGTGCGGGCCATGCCGCCTGGGAGCCTGGAGCAGGTGGTCTTCCGCATGGATGTCCTGCAGCGCCTGGTGGCGCGGGGCATCCCGGTCATCAACTCGCCGCGCGCCGTCGAGTGCGCCGTCGACAAGTACCTCGCCCTCGCGCGCCTTAGCGCCGCCGGGCTGCCGGTGCCGAGGACGCGCGCCTGCGAGGGGGCCCGGCAGGCGCTGGAGGACTTTGAAGCCCTGGGAGGCGATGTGGTGGTGAAGCCGCTCTTCGGCTCGGAAGGGCGCGGGCTGATGCGCATCTCGGACCCCGATCTCGCACTACGCGCCTTCCACGCCCTCGAGCGCGCCGGCGCGGTGATCTACCAGCAGCAGTTCATCCGTCATCCCGGCTGGGACCTGCGGGTGCTGGTGCTGGGAGAGAGGGTGTGCGCCGCCATGCGGCGGCGCGTGGCCCCGCCGTTCACAAGCGGCGCGGTCCCGAACTTGGCTGGGGCCGAGTGGCGCACCAACATCGCCCGCGGCGGCCGGGGCGAGCCGGCGGATCTTTCCAAGGAGGCGGCCGAGCTCGCGATCCAGGCCGCCGCCGCGGTGGGGACCGAGATCGCCGGCGTCGACCTGCTCCCCGATGCCCAGGGGAACCTCTACGCCATCGAGGTCAATTCCTCCCCCGGCTGGCAGGCCCTGTCACGAGTGACGGGAGCCGACGTGGCGGCGGAGGTGCTGGGATACCTGAGGGACTTGCTACCGCCTGGGGCGGGTCAACGGAACCCTCGTCCTTGAAGATCTCCGTGCACCCGGTGTCTGCTCGCGCGCTTCAGGGCGGGCAGCCTCGGGTCGAGGTGGCGCAGCGGAGATTGTCGCCGGTCGGGTCCTCGCCGCAGGTCTTGGGGCCGGGATCGGGGGGCGCATCAGCGCCTAGGAAGAGGTAGCCGAGCACCCTCAGCGCGTCGGTCAGATCGAGCTCGCCCGAGTCGTCGGCGTCCGCGGCGTCAAGGCAAGGCGGCTCCGCGGCGTCAAGGAAGAGGTAGCGGAGGAGGTGGATGGCATTGGAGATGTCGAAGGTCTCCTCGCCGAGCACCGCGCCGCGGCGGAAGCGGGGCCGGGCGCCCGCGTCCCTGCGGCCGAGACGCTAGAGCCCGCGAAGTCTCTTTCCGTGCTCCCGCGGATCGCGAAGCCTCCCCGGCCCGCCTGGACCTCCGCGAGCTCGACCGGTGCGCCGTCGGGCTTCCCGAAGACGACGTAGCTCTCGCCGGCCCCGTCCCTCCCCCCGGGACTGGCCCCGGGCGCGCCGACGAGGAGGTCCGCGAGCCCGTCGCCGTTCACATCCCCGGCGCCAGCGACGCTCTCGCCAGCCCATGACGCCGGCTCGCCCTCTCCGCGTGCCATGAAGCCCCCCACACCGCGCGCGATGTCGGCGAGCTCGATCGCCGGGAGAGCTACCTCCTGCGCCCGCGCCGAGCCCGGCGCGGCGATCGCCGCCGCGACCGCGGCGGCCACGGCCGCCGAGCGCAGGATCGCAAGGAGTCGCCCCGCTGCGCACCTGCTCAGGAAGTCGCCAAGGCGGCGGCGAAGCACGCTGCGCGCGAGCGCAAGCCTGAGGCCACGCGCGCGCTCGCGCACGAGTTCCACGGCGGCTTCCACAGCGGCCGGAAGCTGTGGTGCGAGTCGAGCGTCGAGACGCAGTTAAAGAGCGTGTTCGAGAAGAGCACCTGGCCCTCCGAGTCGAGCGCGAGGTCGTGGACGTCGAGCTCCCCGGTGACGCGCGACTCCCGCGGCGTGTAGACCGCGTCGTAGCCCTGGAAGGTCTCACCGGGTGAGAGCGCGTTCTCGAAGCGCCAGACCTGGTAGAGCGTGCTCAGGTGAAGGGTCGACGCGGTGGCGTGCAGCCCCATCACGCGCTCGAGCGTGCGCTCGAAGATCGACAGCCGGCCGTTCGGCTGGAGGCCGATGAGGAAGATCTTCGCCGTCTGGTAGGTGGTGAAGGCGAGGCTGGCGCGCTGAGCGGCGAGCCAGGCGCTGAAGTGAGGCGACGCCGTCAGCTCGAAGACGGGCTGGGGTCGAGCTTCACCAGGCGCCTGCGGGGAGGCGCGCCTCGACGGACGCGCTGGGCGAGTCTTCGTTCAAGTCTTTGTTCATGGTCCCTGCCGAGAGCCGGAGAGGCAATCTCACCTATATGCCCCCATTGTAGGTGAGGGTGAGGCTTAGGTCCAGAGCTGTCCCCCATAGTAAAACTCATCGCCGGTTGCGGGCGAAGCCCGCCTTAGGAAAAAACTATAGAACTCGAAGTTTTCATATCTCCTATGTCTCCTATCCTTACTATGACTAAACGGGCGGAAAGATGACGCGAAATTTTAAAAAAATTTAATATTTTTAGCTCCATCTGTTCACAGATTTCATGATAAAGACGCTTGAAATCACGGCGCGCAGGAACCAAGATGACCATGATGAATTTTGATTTGATCTTAAAAATTTAGGGTCATGAGAAGACT
Source organism: Planctomycetota bacterium (assembly GCA_016209605.1). Classification (GTDB taxonomy): domain Bacteria; phylum Planctomycetota; class UBA8108; order UBA8108; family JACQVS01; genus JACQVS01. The sequence continues at coordinate 3,525 of JACQVS010000159.1, read as the reverse complement.
CTTAATCAGGAACAATGGTAGATACCGAAATCCTTCACAGCGATCCGAATTTGGCCGAGGCCATCCGGCGTCTTGTCGAAACTTTACAGCCGGAGCGTATCTACCTTTTCGGATCGAAGGCTCGAGGCGATGCTGGCCCTGATAGCGATTACGATATCATGGTCATTGTTCCACATGCCGATGAGCCGGGATATAGAATTGCCCGGAGGGCCCACAGCCTGCTCTGGGGGCTCAGGATAGCCGCGGACATACTGGTCTGGAGCCGCGATGCTTTTGAGCGCCGCCTTCACCTGAAAGCGTCGCTTCCAGCGGTGATCCTGCGTGAAGGAAAACTGCTCTATGCCGCATGATCCTCAACTTCTGGCAGATACGCGTGCATGGCTGCTAAAGGCCAAAAACGACCTTCGTGGAGCGGATATCGATCTGGAGGCTCAACCACCCCTTATGAGCGATGCGGTATTTCACTGCCAGCAAGCGGTAGAGAAAGCCTTCAAAGGTTTCCTCACGTGGCACGACGTACCCTTTAGAAAAACCCACGATCTTGGAGAACTTGGCCAGCAGTGTCTAGCCAAGGATGCTTCGCTGACACAACTCTGCCAGCAAGCGGAAAGGCTCACCATTTTTGCCTGGATGTTTCGATACCCGGGAGAGCCGGAGGAACCAACCCAGGAAGAGGCTCATGCAGCGTTGAATCTGAGTCGCTCGGTTTTTCAGGCCATCGAGGAACGGCTTCCGCCAGAAGCGAGATCTTGAAATGAAGAATGAACTGGCGCAGGAGCATGAGCCTCCCGTCGTTCGAGCCCGCCGCGAGGATAAGATCGGTTCCGGGGGAGAAAGCCACCGAGGTGACCTCGCCGCAATTGCCGGCGAAGCTCCGGACGAAGGCGCCGTCCTCAATCCGGCAGACCTTGACCGTCCCGTCGGCGGCTCCTGAGGCAAGGAGCGTTCCGTCGGGAGAGACCTCGAGCGCGTAGATCGCTCCGGCGTACCCGCCGAGCTTCCAGATCGTAAGCGGAACCTTCTGGGCCGAAACGCTCCAGTTCGTCTCGATTTCCTTGCGCCACGCTGCGGCTGGCGCCGACGAGGGGCAGGACCAGGCCACCGCCGCTTCAGGGCGGGCAGCCACGGGTCGAGGTCGCGCACCTGAGCTTGTCGACGGTCGGGTCCTCGCCGCAGGTGGTGGGGCCGGGATCGGGCGGTGCATCAGCGCCGAGGAAGAGGTAGCCGAGCACCCTCAGCGCGTCGGTCAAATCGAGCTCCCCCGAGTCGTCCGTGTCCACGGCGTCAAGGCACGGCGGCTCCGCGTCGTCAAGGAAGAGGTAGCGGAGGAGGCGGATGGCATCGGAGATGTCGAAAACCTCCTCGCCGCGCACCGCGCCGCGGCGGAAGCGGGGCCGGGCACCCGCGTCCTTGCGGCCGAAGACCATGTACTCCGCGCCGGAGCGCCTCGATGTGCTTCTCCGCCTCTTCGACCGGCGGGCTCTCTGGCGCGATGAGAGATGGCTCAAGAGCCCTCGCCCGCCAGTCGCAGCACCGCACCTCGGGTACGCGAATCAAGGCGGAAGCCAAGCGATTGGAGTCGATCCAGGAAGAGGCCAAGGGACGGCAGGAGCCCGGCCCTCTTTGCGTCCAGGAGCAATCCGAGAGTTCCTTCGACGGCGATTCCCAGAGAAACTGCAACGCGTCGGGCCAAGGCATCGTCGAGTAAGGCCAATGGTTCGCTCGATTCGAGCGCGAGGGCTAGCACTTGCGTCTCGCCGGGGCCCAGGTCCGACACGAGAGGAACCGCCGCGAGACTTCGGGGCGCGCGGACCTCCACCCATTCGAAGCTCGTCAAGCGTGGAAGGTTGAGCCCTTTGGAGATCCCCGCCGATAGCTCTTCGACCACGGCCGGCGGCACGATGATCCGTCTGGCCAATGTCCACAAGACCGGAAGCTGATCAAGTTGATGGAGGTACTGCAGCGGCGATGTATTGCAGAAAACCTCACGCAAGGCGTCCCTCCGCCCTCAGCTCTTCCTCGGTAAGGCGGAATGTATCGATGCCATAGTCGGCCAGCTTGGTGAGGAAAAGACACCTGGGGATGCCCGCCAACTCAGCGGCGGCACCCGAGGACAATCGCCCCATCTCATACAGCTTCATCGCCGCTGCCAAACGGAGCTCATCTCCGGCTTGCTCGGTCGTTACCTTGAGCGCCAACAAAGACCTTTCGGGGATCGATATCGTGATCTGGCTCATATAATTAAGCAACCCGGAGGACCTCGGGGAAATAGAATCAATAAAATTCTGATCCATATCATAGCCGGGACGGAGTTTACGTCAAGTGTCAAGTGGTTTTCTGGGGCTTGCTGGCTTGCCCTGGCTTGCCGGTCAGAGCGTCAAGCACTTCATCTCCTCTCGGAACCAGGAAGGGGCCGGCAGTCTCCCCGGACCAAGGACCTGAAGCCTTGGAGAAACGTACGAATTTAGCAGGGCAGGAACATCGAAGCCGTTCGCGGGGTGGGCCAGCCTCACACTTCTCCATCCTCCAGGCGAACTCGCCCTCCGGTTCATCCTGGGGATGAGGGGGCGTTGGAGGGTGGAAGCATGGAGAGGGAGGTATCGGAGGGGGGGGTCGGAGGGAAGGGCCCCCGGGCTCGTTGGGCCGGACGGCAGAAGAGGGCGGTCATCCACATCATCATCGAGTCGCGGTAAGGGGGCGACCGGATCTGCGCGGCTATTTGCCTCGACCCTTGCGGAGCGCCTCGAGGTACTTCTCCGTTTCTTCGACCAGCGGGCTCTCGGGGTAGCTCTCGAGGATGCCCATGAAGACGGAGCGGGCTTCCCCGTACTTCTCCTGCTTGAGGTGGATTTCCCCCTCGAGGAGAAGGACCGCCGCGGCCCGGTTCCCCTGGGGAGAGGCGCGGCGGTGTAACCAGGATCACGGTGGCCGAAAGCGATTGTCGGTAGGGGGTCCGGGGAGGGGCCCTTGAAAGCAATCCATGGGTGTATAAACGGAATTGCGTTCTCCCTGGCGGATTCGGCCCGCACCCACAAGGGGGCAAGCCCCCTTGACCCTTACCCACCACTGCCCCAGAGCGCTCCACTCGGAGCTCCCTAATCGACCGCTCCTCCCTTCTCCGGCTCGGTTGCTCCCATTTTCCCTTGCATTCACTCCTTCCTTAATCTGGTTGGTTCCAAAGCTGATAGAATGACTTAAGCCAGCCAATCAGGGATTGCCAGCTAGAGCCGGCCTGGGCCGGAAAGGTCAAGAAGGTGGAGAAAGAACTCCAGGAGCATGATCTCAGGATCGGGTCGCCATCGAAGAAGTGCCCCGAGGATGATCCCCACAAAATCCTGGCACGGGTGATGGACGATATCGACTTTTGATCTGGATCGATCGAAGGGCCAGGAATTCCACGGAAAGCGCCGTAACGATGTCCTATTCCGGTCATCTGTCCGCCCGGTTCCGGACACCTATCCGGATCCGGACACCTCTCCTGGTCGGCGCTGCGAGAGATCACCAAGGTCGCAACGCTCGAAAGCG
>JACQVS010000158.1 GCA_016209605.1 Planctomycetota bacterium | reverse complement strand
GTGTAGCCGCTTTATATTCTTCCATCAAAATTTATCTGCAGGCAGCTGAGATGTTGTTGTGCTCTCTCAGCGCTCTCTAATTCGCTTGGCGTCTTTACTTGGCGTCCTTTGCGTCTAGGCGGTTCATCCCTCTACTTCTTTTCCTCATTCGGCCTCGATATTTTGTTGAGGCCCCCGCCGCTTATAACCGCTTCGCCCGGGCGATCGCCTCGGCCACGGGGATTTCCTTCGGGCAGGCGGCGGAGCACTCGAAGTAGGTGCGGCAGCGGTCGGTGCCGGTTTCGCTCTGCAGGATGGCGCGGCGCTCCTCGAGGCCGCCGTCCCGCGAGTCGAGGCACTGCTTGAGGCCCGCCATGATGATGGCCGGCGTCAGCTCATCGCCGCGCTTGGTGCTGGGGCAGGCGGAGCTGCAGCAGAAGCAGAGGATGCAGCGCGCGAACGGCTCGTACAGCTCGTACTCGGCCGGCATCTGGATACGTTCCTGGTTCTGGGCGGGCGGATCGGCCTTGGGGATCAGCCACGGCTTCACCAGCTTGTACTTCTCGAAGAGCTGGCTCTGGTCGTTGACCAGGTCCTTGACCACCTTGAGGCCCGGGAGCGGCTTGATGGTGATGGCGTCGGGGAGGTTCCCCACCAGCACCTGGCAGGCGAGAGTGTTCCTGCCGTTGACGTTCACCCCATCGCTGCCGCAGATGCCGTGCTCGCAGGAAGAGCGCCAGGTAAGGGTGTCATCCTGCTCTTCCTTGATCTTTCTCAAGACATCCACCAGGCGGTTGGTGCTGCTGGCCTCGACCTGGAAGGTCTGCATGCGCGGCTTGACGTCGCCCGGCTGGAACCGCTGGATGTGCACTGTCAGTAGTCGCTTCTCGGCTTTCATGTTTTTTCGGTATCAATATTTTCTTACTTTGGGCGCAAAATGCTCGGGATCCCTCTCCTCGATGGTCTTGTTGACTTCCAGGAACGCCAGCTCGACCGACCCATCCCCCCTCCAGTAGGCCATGGTGTGCTTGCGCCAGTTCTGGTCATCGCGGTTGGGGAAGTCGTCGCGGGCGTGGCCGCCGCGGGTCTCCTTGCGCTCCAGCGCGCCGCGGGCGATGATAATGCTCAAATCGATCAGGTGGCGCAGCTCGAAGGCCTCCATGAGCGCGGTGTTGTAAACCGGCGAACGGTCCTGGATCGCCACCTTCCTCATCCGCTCGCGCAGCTCCTTCAAGCTCTCGAGCGCTCTGGTCACCGTGGCGTCGGTGCGGAAGACGCCGACATGGTCCATCATCAGCCGGCGCAGGTCCTTCTTGATGGCGCCGACCTTCTCGCCGCCCTTGGCCTCGAGGATCCGCGCGAACTCCTGGCGCGAGAACTCCCCGGCCTCCTTGGGCCACGGCGCCGGCTGGGCCCCCTTGACGTACTCGACGGCATTCCGCCCCATCAATTTTCCGAAAACCACCAGTTCCACCAGCGCGTTGGTGCCGAGGCGATTGGCGCCGTGGACCGAGGCACAGGCGCACTCGCCGGCGGCGAAGAAGCCGGCGATGAAGTTGCCGCGGTGATCGGCCCGCACCCGGCACTTGGCATCGGTGGGGATGCCGCCCATGGCGTAGTGCGCCGTCGGCTGCACCGGCACCGGCTCCTGGCGCGGCTCGATGCCGAGGTAAGTCCGCGCGAAGCTGCAGACCTCGGGGATCTTCTTCTCGAAGACCTCGGCCGGCAGATGGGTCAGGTCGAGGCCGACGTAGTAGGAGCCGTCGTCGGCGACGAAGGCTCGTCCTTCGCGGCCCTCCATGTAAATGCAGCGGCTGATGAGGTCCCGCGGCGCCAGGTCCTTGATGGTCGGCGCGTAGCGCTCCATGAAGCGCTCGCCTTTCTGGTTGCGCAGGATGCCGCCCTCTCCGCGCAGCGCTTCCGAGGCCAAGATGCCGACGCGCAGGAGACCGGTGGGGTGGAACTGCACGAATTCCATGTCCTCGAGCGGAATGCCGGCGTAGGCTGCGATCGCCATGCCATCGCCGGTCGAGGCCTGGGCGTTCGAGGTGACCTGGTACATGCGGCACTTGCCCCCGGTGGCGAAAAGGACCGCCTTGGCGCGGATCGCCGCCCAGGCCCCGTCCATGATGTTGTATGCGATGACTCCGCAGGCGGTGCCCAGATCCACGACCAGCTCGGTGACGCTGTATTCCTCGAGGAACTGGATGCGGTGCTTCAAGCACTGCTGGTAAAGGGTGTGCATCATCTCGTGGCCGGTGCGGTCGGCGCTGTAGCAGGACCGCCGCACCGCCGCCTTGCCAAAGTCGCGGGTGTGGCCGCCGAAGCGCCGCTGGCTGATCTTGCCGTCGGAGTTGCGGCTGAAGCGCATGCCCATGTGCTCGAGGTCGATGATGCCCTGCGGCGCCTCGTTGCACATGATTTCGATGGCGTCCTGGTCGCCCAGCCAGTCGCCGCCCTTGACGGTGTCGAAGGCGTGCCAGATGGGGTTGTCCGGCTCCTCGTTCCCCAGCGCCGCGGCAATCCCCCCCTGCGCCGTGCCGGTGTGCGAGCGCGTGGCCCTCACCTTGGAGATGACGACGCAGTTGAGAGTGGGGGCGAGCAGGGCCACTTCCACGGCGGCGCGCAATCCGGCTCCGCCCGCGCCGACAATCACGACATCGCATTCGATCATCTGCATGCTCATGTTCGCCATCTCCACTCAATTGGCCGAATAAGGTAGACTCCAAAGGAGACTGGCTCCCAGCAGGGTAAAGACCACTACTGAGAGGTAAACCGCCGCCTCGATGGCCTTGCGGGCAAGCGAGGGCTTGAGATAATCCTTGAGGATGGTGACCACTCCGTAGGTTCCGTGCCCGTAAGCCACCACCAGGAGGACGAAATCCAGGGCTCGCACCAGCGGACTGCTCATGCGCTCGAGGATGGTCTTGTAGTCGTGGCCGGTGTTGAAGGTGAGGTGCATGAAGACGTAGTGGCCGACCACCAGGGTGACCAGGATCAAGCCGGTCAGCCGCTGGATCTTCCAGACGGTGTGGCGCCCCAACATCTTCTGGCGGATCATCTCCACGGCCAGATATGCCGGCGTGGCGCTGAGGAGCGCCAGGCCGACCCAGAAGATCCCGAAGCGGGCTCGCTGCGCCTCGTAGCTGTCCTTGGCCGTGGCCATGAAGATGCCCATGAGCGCGAGGGCCGCCACCATGGCCGCGAGGACGCCCCAGAAGAGCTTCTTCTGCCGGCCCTCCTGGCCGAAAAGCTCGATGGCGATAAGGCGCACGCCGTTGAAGGCGTGGTAGAAGATCGCCGCCCCCAGGCCCCACTCGATCAGGAGGCCGAATAAGTTGTCGAGAAACTTCATCTCCTTTTCGAATCCCGGCGGATCGAAGAGGCCCCGCAACGCCACGATGTGCATGAAAAGGTACAGGAAGAGCGCCAGGCCGCTCACGCGGTGCGCCAGTCCCATGTAAAAGCCGAGTTCCCGTTTCATGGATCAAAGTTCCTAAGAAAACTAATGGCTGTCACTGGTTTTTTTGACGCTTTCCTTCATGGACTCCAGGCAGCGCTTGATCGAGGCCACCGGGCTCTGCTCTTCCTCCTCGTACTCGAGGGCCATACAGCCATTGAACTTGGCCTCGCGCAGAGCCTTGAGGAGCTCCACCGTCTTCAGGTCGCCTTCCCCCAGCACGGTGAACTTTTTTTTCCCCCCCTCGAGGTTCTTCACGTCCTTCAAGTGCACGCCGTAAACGCGCTCCTTGAAGTGCTTGACGACCTCGACCGGATCGACCTCGGAGCGCAGGAAGTGGCCGGTGTCGACGCAGAGGCCGATGAGCTTGTGATGGTCCTTGATGGCCTTGTCGATGACCTCGATCTTGTCGTAGCGGCTCCCCGGGCCGTGGTTGTGGATGGCCACCGGGATCTTGAACTCCTCCAACAGCTTGTCGAGGCTGTCGAAGCTGTCAGGATCGGGATCAGCGCTGATCGAGAGGAGCCCCATTCGCTTGGCGAACTCGAAGACCTTGCGGTTGGCGCCGGCATCCTTCTTGAACGGCACCACGCCGTACGCGGCCGGCGTGACGCCGCCCTGGCGCATGTGCCGGCGGCGCATGCGGTAATCGCTCTCTTCCGCCTCCATGGGGAAATGGCCGGGGTAAAGCTCCACCCACTTGATGCTGAGGTCGCCGCTCAGGATGTCGACCATCTTCCTGAACTCGAAGTGCCGCAGGGAGTAGCTTTGAATCCCCATCTTGAAGCCGCCGTAGGGATCCGAGCCGCCGGCCTTCTTCTCATCCAACACGGCGGCGAACGCCCCCTCGGCCAGCACCGCTGGAAGCGACAGGGCTGCTCCCGCGAGCATTCCCTGGGCCAGAAACGCTCTGCGATCCAGTTGACTTTCACGATCGCGATCTGGTGATACCATGATTCAACCTCCTGCAAACCTTGGCCTGTAATCTTCAGAGAACCGTAAACTTCAGACACGGTTACTTCGCTTTCTTTTTACCAGACTTTCCCCGGGCCGCCTTGGGCTTCTCCTCCGCCACCGCCAGGGCGGCGGCATGGCGGGCGATGGGCACGCGGTAAGGCGAGCACGAGACGTAATCCATGCCGGCGCGATGGCAGAACTTCACTGACTCCGGATCGCCGCCGTGCTCGCCGCAGATGCCGACCTTGAGCCCAGGCCGCTGCCGGCGGCCGCGCCCGATGGCGATGCGGATGAGCTCGCCGACGCCTTCCTGGTCAATGGTCTGGAACGGGTCGCTGGGGAGAATGTTCTGCTCCAGATAATCCGCCAGGAAGCTGCCGATATCATCGCGGGAGAAGCCGAAGCCCATTTGCGTCAGATCGTTGGTCCCGAAGGAGAAAAACTCGGCGATGCCGGCGATCTTCCCCGCCGCGATCGCTGCTCGCGGCACCTCGATCATGGTGCCGGTCAGGTGTGGGATTTTCTTCAGGCCCGTAGCGGCCAGCACCTCCCCGTAAACCTTCTTGACGAGGCGGAACTGGTGCTCCAGCTCCTTCTCGTTGCACACCACCGGGATCATGATCTCTGGATGGACCTTCTTGCCCGACTGGATGAGCTCGGCGGCGGCGTCGAAGATGGCGCGCACCTGGGCCTCGGTGATCTCGGGGTAAGTGATCCCCAGGCGCACGCCGCGATGGCCCATCATCGGGTTGACCTCGTGGAGGCTGCTGGCGCGCTTCTCCAGTTCCTCGACGGTGATCCCAACCGCCTTGGCCAGCTCCTCCTTCTGCTGCTCCCCCTGCGGCACGAACTCGTGGAGCGGCGGATCGAGGAGGCGGATGGTCACCGGCAGGCCTTCCATGGCCTCGAGGGTGGCCTTGATGTCCTCCTTGATGTGCACGTAGAGATCCACGAGCGCCGCGCGCCGCTCCTCCTCGTTCTTCGAGACGATGACGCGGCGCAGCTTGAAGAGCGGCTCCTCAGAGCCCTCGCCGTAAAACATGTGCTCGGTGCGAAAGAGTCCGATCCCCTCGGCGCCGAAGGCCCGCGCCTTGCGGGCGTCCTCGGGCGTGTCGGCGTTGGTGCGAACCTTGAGGCGGCGCACCCGGTCGCAGATCTTCAAGAACTCCTTGAGGATGGGATTGTCCTCGGAGGCCTTGATCATCGGCAGTTGCCCCTCGTAGACGTAGCCCTTGGTGCCGTTCAAGCTGATCCAGTCGCCCCCGCGCAGCGTCTTCCCCCGGGCCTTGACCGTGCCGGCCGATGGATCGATCTCCAGCTCGCCGCAGCCGACGATGCAGCACTTCCCCCAGCCGCGCGCCACCAGGGCCGCGTGGGAGGTCATGCCGCCGCGGGCGGTCAAGATGGCCTGGGCGGCGCGCATGCCCTCGACATCCTCCGGGTTGGTCTCCTCGCGCACCAGCACCACCTTGTTGCCGCCAGCGGCCTGCTGGACCGCTTCATCGGCGGTGAAGACGATCATCCCGGCGGCGCCTCCGGGTCCGGCGGGCAGGCCCTTGGCAACGGGGGCGTGGCTCTTTTCGGCCCTGGCGTCGAGGATGGGATGGAGCAGCTCGTCGAGCTGGCTCGGGGTCACCCGCTTCACCGCCTCCTCGCGGCTGATGAGCTTCTCCTTGAGCATGTCGACCGCCATGCGCACCGCCGCCGGGCCGTTGCGCTTGCCGACGCGGCACTGGAGCATGAACAGGCGGTCATTTTCGATGGTGAACTCGATGTCCTGCATGTCGCGGTAGTGCTTCTCCAGCCGGCGCTGGATGGCGTCCAGCTCCTGGTAGAGCGACGGCATGCCCTTCTCGAGGGAGAGCAGGTTCTTGTTCTGCTCGCCCTTCGAGTCCTCGTTGATGGGGGCCGGGGTGCGGATGCCGGCCACCACGTCCTCGCCCTGGGCGTTGACCAGGTACTCGCCGTAAAAGCGCTTCTCGCCGTTCCCCGGGTCGCGCGTGAAAGCGACGCCGGTGGCGCAGTCGTCGCCCCGGTTGCCGAAGACCATGGTCTGGACGGTGACCGCTGTTCCCCAGTCGTCCGGAATGCCCTCGATGCGGCGGTAGGAGACGGCGCGTTTGCCGTTCCAGGAGGCAAACACGGCGCCGATCCCGCCCCAGAGCTGCTCCATGGGATCATCGGGGAACGGCTTGCCGAGGACCTCCTCGACCTTCACGAGGTACTTTCCGCACAGCTCCTTGAGATCGGCGGCGTTGAGGTCGGTGTCGTTCTTGACGCCGCGATGCTCCTTGGCCTCATTGAGCAGCTCCTCGAGCCGGCGCCGGACGCCCCGCCCTTCCACGGGCTCGATGCCGGCGGCCTTTTCCATCACCACGTCGGCGTACATGGTGATCAAGCGCCGGTAGGCATCGTAAACGAAGCGGTCGTTGCCGCCGGACTGGACGATCAGCCCCGGGATGGTCTTCGAGGTCAGGCCGAGATTGAGGACGGTCTCCATCATGCCGGGCATCGACCGGCGCGCTCCCGAGCGCACCGAGACGAGCAGCGGGTTCTCCGGATCGCCGAACTTCCTCCCCATCAGGCTTTCGACCCTGGCCAGCGCCGCCTCCACCTCGGCCTTGAGCGCCGGCGGGTACTTCTTCTTGTTGGCGTAGTAGTACGTGCAAACCTCTGTGGTGATGGTGAACCCCGGAGGAACGGGAAGCCGAAGGTCCTTGTGGCCGGCCATCTCGGCAAGGTTGGCTCCCTTGCCACCCAGCAACCCCTTCATGCTCTCGTTGCCAGCCGCCCTGCCGCCGCCGAAAGAGTAAACGGACTTGGGTTTGGAACTCCGAACGGCCTTGCCTGCCATCAGGGTCTCCTTTCTGATCTGTTCCGTTCCTGTGCTTCTTTTCTTTTTGATTTTGGTCGATTGTGGAATTCAAAAAATTTTATAAAAGCAAGCATTCTATTAAAAAACACCGGCGGCAGCGACTAGATTTTTAAAAAAACTGTGGGAGGGCCGATTAGTTTTTGTTGAAACTTGCGATTTCAAAATTAAACTATGCAAAACTGTACCAATTGAGTCCAATTTAGGAGGAACCATGGCGCATATCGTCTGTGAGCCGTGTAAAAACTGCAAGTACACGGATTGCGTAGCCGTCTGCCCGGTCGAGTGCTTTCACGAAGCCGATGTGATCCTATACATTGATCCGGAAGAGTGCATCGACTGCGGCCTCTGCATACCGGAGTGTCCGGTCGAGGCCATTTTTGCAGATTCGGATGTGCCGGAAAAGTGGCAAAGCTACATCGAGCTGAATGCGAAGCTGGCTCCCACGCTGCCCGTAATCAACGCCACCAAGGAACCGCTGCCCACCGCCCCGCCGCGGCCGCACAAGGGCTAGCCCCGCCCCACGCCTGAGTACTTGAAGCCCAACTCCTTCATCTCGTGCGGCTCGTAAATGTTTCTGCAGTCGACCATCACCGGTTGCCGCATCAAGCTCTTGACGCGCTGCAAGTCGATATTGCGGAAGACGTCCCACTCGGTCATGACCATCACCGCCGAGGCCTCGCGGACCGCCTCGTAAGGGGTGGCGGCGTATTCAATTTTGGGAATGATCCTGGCCGCGTTCTTGGCCGCCTCCGGATCGTACGCGCTCACCTTGGCGCGGTGCTCGAGGAGCTGCTCGATCAGGGTGAGCGAGGCGGACTCGCGGATGTCATCGGTGCGCGGCTTGAAGGAGAGCCCCCACACCGCCACCTTGACGCCGGTCAAATCAGGAACCCACCTGAACAACCGGTGGAGGTGCGACTTCTTGTGCTGCTCGTTGACCTGGTCGATAGCCCGGAACAGGCTGGCATTGAGCTGGTGGCTCTCCATCATCTCCACCAACGCGCGCACGTCCTTGGGGAAACAGGAACCGCCGTAGCCGGGTGAGGCCTGCAGAAAGCGGGGGCCGATTCTCGAGTCGAGCCCGATGCCGTTGGCGATCTCCTTGATGTCGGCGCCGTACTTCTCGCACAGCGCGGTGAGGGCGTTCATGAAGGAGATGCGGCACGCCAGCATGCCGTTGGCGGCGTACTTGATCAGCTCCGCCGTCTGGGAATTGACGTGCAGGATCGGCCGGTTGATGCGGGCGTGGGGAGCATAGAGCCTGGTAAGGAGGTCGCGGGCGCGCGGGGAATCGGCGCCGATGACGATGCGGTCAGGGTTCTGGAAGTCCTTGATGGCCGCCCCTTCCTTGAGGAACTCCGGATTGGAGGCCACATCGAAGTCGGCGCTGGTATGCTCTTTGATAAAGTGCCGCAGCCGATGCGCGGTGCCGACCGGTACGGTGCTCTTGGTGACGATGACCGTGTACTTGCGCAGGCTCCGGGCAATGGTTTCCGCCACCTGAAAAAAAGGGCTCAAATCGGCCTTGCCGCTGTCGGCTTGGGGCGTGCCGACGCAGATGAACACCACGTCGGACTCCGCAATGGCCGGCGGGCTGTCAGTGCTGAAGCGGAGGCGGCCTTCAGAGGCGTTGCGCTTGACCAGCTCGGCCAGGCCGGGCTCATAAATCGGCACCACGCCCTCCTCAAGCCTCCTGATCTTGTCGGCATCGATGTCGAGGCAGACAACGTCGTTCCCCAGATCCGCAAAGCAAGCTCCGGTCACCAGCCCCACGTAACCGGTCCCCAGAATCGAGAGCTTCATATTCCATCCTTTCTCATTTCCTGGAAATCAGGATATACCCAAAATTATCGGTCGGCCCAAGGTAAAATTTAAATTTTTCCTCCAGAACTTCTCCGCATCTTGCGGAGAAGTTCTGGATAGCTCGTTTGCGGGCGAAGCCCGCATTATAGCGGGGATAAAAAATTCCGGCAGGGTTTGGGATCACTGGCACATTCTCCAACCCTGCCGGAACTTACTTGCTTTTTCCACGGAAGGACAAAACCTTTAAGGGGCCGATAATAGAGCCCGTTTGTCACGAATTTGTCACAATCCGGAAAAAAACTTCCGGCTACAAGCGTGGCCGCCTGGGCGTTAAAATAGAAGTTTCGTGAAAGTTTCAGCACTGACCATGACAACCGACAGCTCCATGCCCCCCAACCTCGAAAACCTCGGCGCCGCCCGCGAGCCCAAGCCGCGCGAGCGCCTTCAGGCGGCGCGGCGGCTGGTCATCAAACTCGGCACCAACGTGCTGTCTCGGGACACCGGCGAGCTGGCGATCGGCCGGGTCTATTCCTTGATCGAGGAAGCGGTCGACGCCCACCGCCGGGGGAAGGAGATCATCCTGGTCAGCTCCGGCGCCATCAGCCTGGGAATGGACTGCCTGGGCCTGAAGGAGCGGCCGGAGACCTTGAGCGACAAGCAGGCGTGCGCGGCTATCGGCCAGATCCGGCTGATGGCCGTCTACCAGCAGGCCCTGGACCGCTTCGGCATTCGCGCCGCGCAGGTGCTCCTTACCGAGGAGGACTTCACCAACCGCCGCCGCTACCTGAACCTGCGCAACACCTTCCTTCGCCTCTTGCAGTTCAAGGCCATCCCCATCGTCAACGAAAACGACACCGTTTCGACCAGCGAAATTGAAACGCACCTCGACGACCAGGATCGCTCGGTGGTTTTCGGAGACAACGACATGCTTTCCGCGCTGGTCGCCTCCAAGCTGGGGGCCGATCTCCTGATCATCTTGAGCGACGTCAACGGCCTTTACGACGCCGACCCTGACTCCCATCCCGAGGCCAAGCATATCCCCCTCGTAGAGGACCTCACCCCGGAGATCGAGCAGCTGGCCCAGGACGGCTCGGTGCGGGGGCGCGGCGGCATGCGCACCAAGCTGCAAGCCGCCAAGGTGGCGACACGGAGCGGCACCATGACGTTGATCGCCCTGGGATCAAGCCCGGGAATCCTGAGCCGCATCTTCGCGGGCGAAGAGATCGGCACCTTGTTTCTTCCCAAAAAGCCGCTCTCCAGCCGCAAGCGCTGGATCGCCTTCGCCACCAGCGCCGCCGGCAAGGTGCGGGTCAATGCGGGGGCGCGGGAGGCCCTGGTCCACCGGCGCGCCAGCCTCCTCTTCGCCGGCGTCGTCGCTCTGGAGAACTCCTTCGACTCCGGCGACATCGTCAGCATCCTCGATGAGCACGGCCAGGAGTTCGCCCGCGGCATGGTCAATTGCTCGCGCGCCGAGGCGCAAAAATTCCTGGGGAGAAAAAGCGCTGAAATCTCGGCGCTCAGCCCGGACGCGCCGGCCCCGGGAGAGTTCATCCACCGGGATAATATCGTTATCCTGGAGTGAAAAACTAGATGGATTAGAACGGCACGGTTTCCAGCAGCGCCAGCAGGAAATTCGGCAGCTCCGTTTTTCCATCGGCGCTGCGGTACGGCCGCAGCGCGACCGGCACGCCGGCGGCCTGATCCAGAGCCCTCTTCACCCGGGCGAGGTCCTTCCAGCCCATGGACCGCTCCGACCCCTCCGGTCCCTCCTCCAGGGCTTGAAAGGCCAGCTCCGCCGCCGCCTCGATCATGACGATGTGGAGGGAGACCGGCCAGGTGGCCAGGCGGCCCCGCGCCCGCCGCGCGGCCACGGCGCGGCCGACCTCGGCGCGGATCTTGGGGATGTCGCCGGCTATCTCCGGCGCAATGGCAATGCCGAGGGCGCCGGGATAGCCGTGCGTCGGGCTGGGGCAGCACTGCTCCGGAAAGAACGCGCCGCTTTCGATCACGGCGCGGATGAGCGGCTCCTGCATGCCGCAGTTGGTGGAGAAAAAAGCGGTCTCCCTGCCATAGCGAGCCACCTGGCGCGGCACATCCTCGAGAATGAATTTCTGCGCCCCCGGCAGCTTCTGGTCCCCCATGGGATCGGGGGCGTTCACCGGCACGAACTCGATCCCCAGGTCCTTGGCGGTCCTGGCCATGAGGTCGCGCCGGCGCGAGATCAGCTCCTGGGAGAGGTGGCGCGGGAAAGAGTAGTGCACCAGGGTTTTCGCCCCCATGCGCTTCGCAGCCTCGGCGATGGTGCGGCCGCGCTCGAGATCGTCGGTGACCATGAGCAGGTCGGCGTACTCGGCCACTTGCGCCGGGTCCTCCTGCGGAGCGATCAGGATGAACTTCATCTCCGGCCGGAAGCGGCGGATGTCCTTCATCGCCTTGATGCACCCCGGCACCGCCTGCGCGACGAGGATGACCCCCACCGCCGGATCCTCCGCCAGCTGGCGCAGTTTGTTGACCAGGGTCTCCTGCTCGGACATGAAGTCATCGGGATAAGTGGTGTGGGCGATCCGTTCCTTGCCGTACCGGAGGATCAAGCGTTCGGCGCCGCGCAGCTCATCCTCCCCCTGGGAAACGGTGCCGGTCATGATGCCGATCTTGGGAGGGCCGGTCGGAGCGGCGGGCCGGCAGGAAGCCAGGGCGGCGAGAAAAAATAGAGCCGGATACCCGGCCAGCCGCGACAGCCAAAGTTGACGGTCAGGGAATTTCACGCTCATGGAGCAGCCTTCCGGATCAGCGCCAGGGGATGGTGGTAAAAAAACTGAAAGCCGATTGTTCACCAAAGCGGCGCCAGGTCAAGGGGATTACCATGACCCCCGCGCTGGCGTTTACAGGGCTCCCTTGCCGGTGAGCACGACCCCCACCGTGCGCCAGAGGATTTTCAGATCGTTGGCGAGGCAGCAGTTCTCGAGGTAGAGGAGGTCGAGGGCCACCTTTTTCCGGAAGCTGTGGATGTCGATGTCGTAGCCATTGAGTACCTGAGCGAGGCCGGTGAGCCCCGGCTTGAGCCCCAGGCGGTGCAGGTAGCCGGGGACTTCCCGGGAGAGCCCTTCGATGAACTCCGGACGTTCCGGGCGCGGTCCCACCACGCTCATTTCCCCCTTGAGGACGTTCCAGAGCTGGGGCAGCTCGTCGAGGCGGGTTCGGCGCAGGAACCGGCCCAGGGGCGTCACCCGCGCGTCGCCTTTGACGGCGAAGCGGGCTCCCTCCTTTTCCGCATCGATCCCCATGGTGCGGAACTTGTACAGCACGAAGTGCCGGCCGTACGCGCGCTGCCGGCGGCGGTCGGACTCCGAGGTAAAGCGGCGCTCCGGGACGCCCGAGGGGGGCGGGCCCGGGCGCTCCGGCGAGCGGCGGTCGCCGCGGTTCCGCCGCAGGTTGAGACCCACCCTCAGCTGAGCGAAGATGGCCGGGCCGGGCGAGGTCCACCGCACCGCCAGGGCAACGAGGAAGAGTAGCGGGGAGAGGAAGACGAGCAAGGTCGCCGAAAAAAAGATGTCGAACAGACGCTTGACGATCCGCGTCCCCCGGCTCAGGCAGCGCAAGTTCCGGCGCGGCTTCTCGAGACGGAGACGGATCAGCCACTCGGCCGGGGGAAGATCCTCCGGGACGCTGAAGCGCTCCACCAGATCATCCAGGTCCTCTCGAGGCTGGACTTCTTCAATGGCGGCGAGTTCGTTCATCGTGGATGGGTGTACAAAGGATCTTCAGCCGAATCGTTTGGTTCAGAGCCGTATCATTTAAGATTAGGATGCGATGGAAATTCTGGCAAATTTAGGTCATTCTGGACTGGTTGCAACCTTGGCACAGTTCGGCGACGGTCGCCGACATTACAACACGTGCGGAGGCTCCTGCCAGGTTTAATGCAAACTCGATTGTTATGCTGGGACCTCAGAGTAGAAAGCCCCCGCTGGCAAGTCATCATGAGGAAGGATTACGTCATCGATCCGCAAGCCGACGAGCTCAGAAACGCGCAATCCTCCGGCGAAGCACAGATGTAACATCGCCCGGGCTCGGATCCCGGCCCAGCCCGTCGGTTCCGGTGCATCCAAGATGGCCTGCATTTCCTCCATCGTCAGATGCCTAACCGGACGCGTCTCGGCTTTCTTGGCCGGAATGGCCAGGATACGTCTGATCTGCTCCAGCGCGGATGGCACGCGGTATTCCAGAAAGTGCATGAAGGACTTGATCGCGGCCAGTGGGGCGTTGGTCGAGCACGCCCAGGCCCGTCGGGCAACCCAATGGCGCGCGCGGCAGTGCGGAAGGCGGTGGCCACATCATTTAGCAGGAGCGGCTTTCGTCGCAACGATACGAAGACATGGTCATCACCTGGTGCATAAGGGCGCCGCCGCTGTAGATAGCGGGTGAATCTAATGACAATCCCCAATCGGCGGGCGCGCTGAGGCACCACTCACGCCAATCCTGCCCACTCTATGGCGAGGGGCGTGCGCACGTAATGCTCGCCTCTGGCCTCCGAGAACGCGGCGAAACTCTTCAACTGAGAGCCTGCTGATTTGAAGGCGAAGCCGGCAGCCCGCGGAAAAGAAGTGAAACGGCACGAAGAACACCCTGAATGTACATTACCTTAATCAAATCTAATATTAATTTTGGATGCTCAATACCTGATATTACCATTAGCATATTGCATGCTTCTTTGAATTTTGGAATTCCACTTTTATATATATTAATTCCAACGTTCGGTATGGGTTTTTTAAATGATTTAGGAATTTCTTCTTTTTTCAAACGTGAATCAAGAACACTCAATCCTATTTCTATAAAATTTAGCGTTTTTTGATTAATTCGATGTCTTAATAACCAAGAGTAATATGGAT
>JACQVS010000162.1 GCA_016209605.1 Planctomycetota bacterium | reverse complement strand
GTCGACAAGATCATCGCCCGGGTGCGCCACTCGACTCCCGGCGTGGGACTCATCTCCCCGCCGCCACACCACGACATTTACTCCATCGAGGACCTGGCGCAGCTCATCCACGACTTGAAGAACGCCAACTCGCGGGCGCGCATCTCGGTGAAGCTGGTCGCCGAGGTCGGCGTCGGCACCATCGCCGCCGGCGTTGCCAAGGCCAAGGCCGACGTCGTCCTCATCAGCGGCCACGAAGGGGGCACGGGCGCGTCGCCGCTCACTTCCATCAAGCACGCCGGCATCCCGTGGGAGCTGGGGCTCGCCGAAACCCACCAGATCCTGCTGATGAACGACCTGCGCAGCCGCATCGTCGTCCAGACCGACGGCCAGCTCAAGACCGGCCGCGACGTCGCCATCGCCACCCTGCTCGGCGCCGAGGAGTACGGCTTTGCCACCGCGCCGCTGGTGGTCCTGGGCTGCATCATGATGCGCGTCTGCCATTTGAACACCTGCCCCGTCGGCATCGCCACCCAGGACCCGGTGCTGCGCCAGCGCTTCGACGGACAGCCGGAGCACGTCATCAACTTCTTCTTCTTCGTCGCCGAGGAGCTGCGCGAGATCATGGCGCAATTAGGCTTCCGCACCGTCAACGAGATGGTCGGCCGCGTCGATATGCTCGAGACCGATGCCGCCATCGACCACTGGAAGGCGAAGGGCGTCGACCTCTCGAAGCTGCTCTACCGGCCGCAGGTCCCCGAGAACCGCAAAATGCACTGTTCTCAGCCGCAGGACCACGGCCTCCAGCGGGCCCTCGATCACGAGCTGATCCGACGGGCCAGGCCGGCGCTCGAGAACGGCGCGCCGGTCCGGATCGATTTGCCGATCACGAACGGCAACCGCACCGTCGGCACCATGCTGAGCGGCGAGGTCGCGAAGAGATGGGGCCTCGAAGGCCTGCCGGCGGACACCATCCGCATCCGTTTCCAGGGGAGCGCCGGCCAGAGCTTCGGCGCCTTCCTGGCGCCGGGCGTCACCATGGAAGTGGAGGGGGACGCCAACGATTACGTCGGCAAGGGCCTCTCCGGCGGACGCCTCGTCATCGTGCCGCCGCAGAACGCCAGGTTCGTTCCGGAGAAGAACATCCTCATCGGCAACACCGTCCTGTACGGCGCCACGAGCGGCGAGGCCTACTTTCGAGGCCTGGCAGGCGAGCGCTTTGCCGTGCGCAACAGCGGCGCCAGGGCGGTGGTCGAGGGCGTGGGCGACCACGGCTGCGAGTACATGACCGGCGGCCGGGTGGTGGTTATCGGCCCCACCGGGCGCAACTTCGCGGCCGGCATGAGCGGCGGCATCGCCTATGTCCTCGATGAAGACGGCCAGTTCGTCCAGCGCTGCAATCCGAAGATGGTCAACCTGGAGGCGCTCAACGAGGACGAGGACTTCGAGACCTTGCGCTACCTCCTCGAGCGCCACATCCAGTACACCGGCAGCCCGGTGGCGGAAAGGATCTTCAAGAACTGGCAAGACCTGCTCGGCAAGTTCGTCAAGATCATGCCGATCGACTACAAGCGCGTCCGCGACCAGGCCAAGGAAGAGCAGAGGCGAGCCGAGGCGGCAAGCCAGGCGGGGATGGTGGCCTGAGCCGATTTCGTAAGTTTAGTATTTGAGAAAGAGCATGGGAAAACCAACCGGATTTCTGGAATTTGACCGCGAGCTGCCGCGCCGCCGGCCGGTGGAGGAGCGCATCAGGGACTGGCGGGAGATCTACCTCGAGATGCCGGCCGAGAAGCTGCGCGAGCAAGGGGCTCGCTGCATGGACTGCGGCATCCCCTTCTGCCACAAGGGCTGCCCGCTGGGGAACCTCATCCCCGACTGGAACGACTTGATCTTCCGCAACCGCTGGGAGGCGGCCATTCAAGCCCTGCTCTCGACCAACAACTTTCCCGAATTCACCGGCCGGCTATGCCCGGCCCCCTGTGAGGAAGCTTGCGTCCTGGGGATCAACGCCCCGCCGGTCACCATCAAGAACATCGAGGTGAGCATCATCGATCGCGCTTTCCAGAGCCGGTCCATCCGCCCCAACCCCCCCAAAAACCGCACCGGCAAGACCGTCGCCGTCATCGGCTCCGGCCCGGCGGGCCTCGCCTGCGCCGACCAGCTCAACAAGGCCGGTCACGCGGTGACCGTCTTCGAGCGCGCCGACCGCATCGGGGGCCTCCTGCGCTACGGCATCCCGGACTTCAAGATGGAAAAGTGGGTCCTCGACCGGCGCCTCAAGGTCCTGGAGGAGGAAGGGGTGGTCTTCAGGCCCGGGGTCAACGCCGGCTTCGACGGCTACCCTGCCGACCGCCTGCGATCGGAGTTCGATGCCATTTGTATCGCCACCGGCGCGACCAAGCCGCGCGACCTACCGGTGCCGGGGCGGGAGCTGAAGGGCGTCTATTTCGCCATGGAATACTTGACCCAGCAAAACAAGGTCGGCGCCGGCGATCCCATCTCCGGCTCAAAGCGGCTCTCCGCCGCTGGAAAGGCGGTGGTGATCCTCGGGGGCGGCGACACCGGCGCCGACTGCTTAGGCACGGCGCATCGCCAGGGGGCGAAGCAGATCTACCAGTTCGAGCTGCTCCCCAAGCCGCCCGCCGCCCGCACCATCGGCATGCCGTGGCCGGAGTGGCCGATGATCCTCCGGACCTCGGGAGCCCACGAGGAGGGCGGCATTCGCGACTGGAGCATCAACACCAAGCGCTTCACCGGCAAGAACGGCGTCCTCAAAAAACTCCACGCCGTTCGCGTCGAGTTCGGCCCGCCCGATGCCAGCGGACGGCGGCCAATGAACGATGTTCCGGGGACGGAGCTGGAGCTGGAGGTCGACCTCGTCCTCCTGGCCCTGGGCTTCCTCGGCCCGGAGAAGGAGGGATTGGTGGCCGATCTGGGCCTCAAGCTCGACCCCCGCGGCAACGTCGCCACCGACATGCTCTACATGTCGAGCGTCCCCGGCGTCTTCGCCTGCGGCGACGCCCGCCGCGGCCAGTCGCTCATCGTCTGGGCGATTTCCGAAGGCCGCGAGGCGGCCCGCGGCATTGACCGCTACTTGATGGGAAGCACGCTGCTGCCGAAGATGGGCGCGGCGCTGTTCGTCGGCTCATGAGCAAAACCGGCCGCCGCGAATTCCTCAAACAAGCCGGGGCCGGATTCGCCGGCGCCGCCGTGCTGGGCTATTCGCCTCTCGAAGCTCTCGGCCAGGAGAAATCGTCAGCCGCCTCGCGCCCCATCCCCCCGCACCGGCCGCTGGTCGTCCCCGGCGTGCACGGCTACCCCGACCGGCAAAGCGCCGCCGCCGGCGAGACCATCGCCTTCAAGGTCTCGAGCACCGAGCGCTACCGCTTTTCCATCTGCCGCCTCGGCCTGGAGGTCGACGACCCGAAGGGCGACGCCGTCCTCTACGCCTTTCTCGAGGCGCCCGCGAGGCCGCAGGCCATCCATCCCGGCTCTTACGTGCACGTGGAGAAGGGGCTCGATGCGGAAAAGCCCCTTGCGGCGCTGACCCTCGAAGCCTGGATCCGCCCCTGGCAGTTCGGCCGGGAGCGCGGGCTCATCGCTCAGTACAGCTACCCGCAGGCGTGCGGGATCGGAATTTTCCTCACCTCTCAGGGGGGCATCGCTTTTTACCTGGGCGATGGAGCGGGCTTCAAGAAGGAGCGCCTCAACGAGACGCCGCCGGGAAGGATCCTGCGCCGCCGCTGGCACCATGTCGCCGCCGTCTGGGATGGCAGCGAGAAGGCCATCTGGATCGATGGCCAGGAGGCCGGACACTGGCCTCATGCCGGCCCCGTCAAGCCCGCGACAGCGCCGCTCCGCCTCGCCGCCTACGGCGAGGAAGGGCTGGCGGACCACTTCTTCGATGGCGACCTGGCCATGCCGGCCATCTACAACCGGGCTCTGAGCAGCGAGGAGATGCAATCGCATTTTCAGGAAAAAGGCCTCAAGCCGGCGACCGGCGAAAGCGTTCTCGCCTGCTGGAGCCTCTCCGAAGAACGCGGCGATGCGGTCGCGGACGTTTCCGGAAACGAGCGCCACGGCCGCGTCATCAACCACGCCACCTGGATGGTCGGCGGCCCCGGATTCAACCCCAGCGTGCCGCGATTCGGAAACTACGATCCCAGGACCGATCCCCAGCGCGGCCACGCCCTGCGCTTCGCCTCCGACGACCTCTACGACTGCCGCTGGGAGACCACCCAGGAGTGGACGGCGCCGCGCGACGTGCGGCCGGGGATCTGCGTCGGGAGGATCGAGTACGAGATGGGCGGGAAGCCCTACACCTACCAGATCACCTTCATCATCAAGAAGGCTCCGGAGAAGCCCAGGGCGCCGATCCTCCTCCTCGCCGCCGCGAACACCTGGCGCGCTTACAGCTCGACCCCCTTCGCCCGGCCGCAGCCGGGCTGGCGCCACCTCTGCGGCACGGAAGGCATGCCCAACAGCCCCGGCGATCCGCCGGCATACTCCTTTTACCGCGGCCATGCCGCCGGACAAGGAACTTACCAGGTCGGCCTGCGCATGCCGTGGCCGGCCGCGGGGCCTACCATCCGCTACGGCGACCGCACCGACTACAGCCACCTCATGCGCGCCGAACGCTTCGCGCAAGCCTGGATCGAGAAGAGCGGCTACGAGTACGATGTCATCACCGACCTCGACCTGCACCGCGATCCCGGCGTGCTCCAGGGCTACAAGGTCTTTTTCGTAAACGGCCACAGCGAGTACTGGTCGATTCCCATGTACGAGGGGCTGCGGCGCTATCTGGAATCCGGCGGCAATCTCGTCTGCCTTTCGGGGAACAGCCTCTTCTGGAGGGTGAGCTTCAATGACGATGGGACCATCCTCGAGTGCCGCAAGGTCGATGCTCCCGGAAACCAGCTGCTCCCCAAGGAGCGCGGCGAGTGCTGGCACAGCCAGGACGGCCGCCGCGGCGGGCTCCTGAACGACTGCGGCTATCCGAGCTGGGACTTGATCGGCCTCACCACCCTCGGCTGGAACGACCACGGCAACCCCGATCACTTCAGCCCCTTCCTGGTCGAGGAGCCGGAGCACTTCCTCTTCAAGCGCCCGGTGGACCTCGGCATGAAAAAAGGCGATCCCCTCGGCCAGGCCCCCGGCGGCGGCCTGCCGCGGGCCAACGGCCACGAGGTCGACGTCCGCGTCTCGACGCTGCGCCGCATCCTGAAGGACCCGATCCCCGATGGGGCGACCCATCCCGACGACCCGCCGGGCATCCAGCTTCTCGGCGCGAGCAAGGGCTGGCCCAAGTCGGCGCCGAAGTTCGACGCCTTCTTGCGGCCGGTTTCGCCGGACATCCCCCTCGGCGGCGAGCTGATCTACTGGGAGCGCCCGTCGGGCGGCCGCGTCCTCAACGCCGGCTCCATCGGAGCGGGCTGGGCGCTCCTCGCCGACGAGAAATTCCAGGGCCTCCTCGCCAACACCCTCCACCACTTCGGCGTGCCGCGGCCGGTTTAGCCCGTCCGCTGCATCGGCATGTTATTCGATGGCACTGCGCAGCTGCTGAGAAATGGAACAAAGAACTTCCATGCGGGCCTCGCTGCAATGGCACCCCGCCTTTCGTTCTCTCTATCGCCATGAAGTGTGTGTCCTGTCAGTTCGTAGGAAGCCCCGGTTCTGGTACGTCGAGCCAATGTCCCCAGTGACAACACCCCGCCCCCGCCGCCAGACGTCTCGTCCAACAGGTAGTTGTCGAGAAACTCGCCGTCGGATTTCTCGCTGCGCGAGCCTTTGAAGATGAGGATGTAGGCCGGCTCGTCGAACGGGAATTCCCAGCCGGTCGCTTCGTCGGCCTTGAACCACAGGAGCGAACCGGCTTTTATGAGCTGCCGCCGGCCGCCCGAGCACAAAACGAAACGGCCGCGCACACCGTAGATGATGCTTTCGGTCCTGTGCGGGTGCTCCGCCAGGAACAACCCGGGCGGCATGTCGATGTAATGTGCCTGCGACTGGTCTCCATTCAGAAGCGGCCCGATGCGTCCTTCGAGCGTTTCGACGCCGGGATGCTTCTCTGCATCGGTCACCTCCTCGATTACCTGGATGCCGTTCCACGCGATGATGCCGGCGCGCAGCGGCTCCGGTTTGCGCGGCCGCGAGCCGCCGGCCGCGATATCCGTTGGGATCGTCTTGCGCAGCCAATCGAGAAGGGTGCTGTAGAGCTGCTCGCTGTACGGCCGCTTGAAGCTGTCGAAGGAGTACCGTTCCCGGATCCGTGTGTCGGGATCGGCGGGCGAGATTTGAAAACTGTGGTCCGCGCTCTCGATCATCACCCGAGCGACCCACTGGTTGCCGTTCTCCTTCATGATACGTTCAGCGCTGGCGGCGTCGGCGGGCGGGACGTTCAGATCAAGCGAGCCATGTAGCACCAGGGCAGGCCCTCGGATATAGCGGAACTGGTCGGAGATCGAAACGTTGATCTGGGTGCGCAGTCGTTCCAGGCCGATCGTTCGTTTGTATTCGCCGTGTGAGATGGTGTAGCTCTTGTCGCCGCGCCGGGCAGCCTGAAACATCTGGCGGTAATGTTCGCCGATGGCCAGCCCGTCGAGCGCTATTTGTTCGACCCAGCGCAGGTTCTCCGGACTCTGGTCGGCGTATTCCTTCAGTCGGCCGTAGTTGTAGTCATACATGCTCTCGTAGTCGCTACACAGCGCGCCGAGAAAGATATAGGCGTCGGCGGGGTAGCCCTGTTTCGACGCGAGGCACGCGAAGTACGCCCCGGCACTCTCCCCCGCAACGATTACGCGATTGGTACACGGGTGTCTGCGAGCGAACTCGATGGCGCTGATCACGTCGGCGACGTCGTCTTCGATTTCCGGAGGTCGCGGCCCAGCCGGAGTCAGCCCATGACCACGCTTGTCCCAACGCAACGAAGCGTAACCGCCAGCAGCGAGCTTTTCGGCCAGCCGCTTCAGAGAATCACGGGCGATCGGTCGCCCCTGGGGGTCGATCAGTCCGCCGTCGCGCGTGTGCGACATCGTGCCGCCCGCTAACACGACGCATGGGAACTGACCTTTCTCGTCCGGTAAGAGCATAGTTCCAGAGAGCACCACTCCGTTCGATGGAATCTTCACCGGAATGGCTTCAGGCTCATGCGTCCAGGCCGTCGCACAGAAGAGCACCAGTGAGGTGGCATGCCAAGCTATTCGCACGGTCCACTCCTTGTAGTTCGCGTATTTCTCGTTGATCGCTTCTTGCGTAGAAGGCCAACAGTATAATTCATGAAACGCCGACACTCAAAGGGTCAGGGCCGGCGTATGAAGCGGATTCGTTCGGCTATTCTGGTCAACTTCCGATCCTGTAATTCTTCTGAGGAGCGAAAAAATCGCCGCACCAAAAGTTAAACTTCCGGAGATTCCTGCAGTAAACTACTGGGATAGAGGATCAAATACGCCTTTGTGATCATGACGGGTTTATTGGCTTTTTGGAGGACATCATGCCCACCCCCTTATCGCGGCGAAGCTTTCTCTGGAATACCCTGGCCGGCGGGGCCCTCTGGGGGCTGGGAAACGTCGGGTTTCTTTCCAGGCTGAGACCGGTTTCCGCCGAAGAGGCCCGCTTGGACGCCAGGCTGGTCCGATTGCGGCCGGAGATCGAGCCCCTGGTCCGGCTCCTCGAGGAAACCCCGCGGGAGCGGCTGCTGGAAGAGGTGGCGGCCCGGATCCAAAAAGGGCTCAGCTACCGGGATGTCCTGGCCGCGCTTTTGCTCGCGGGGGTGCGCAACGTCCAGCCCCGCCCGCAGGTCGGCTTCAAGTTTCACGCTGTCCTCGTCGTCAACTCGGCCCATCTCGCCAGCATCTCGTCGCCCGACTCCCTCCGCTGGCTGCCGATCTTCTGGGCCCTCGACTACTTCAAGGAGGCGCAAGCGCAGGACCTGCGAGAGGGGGACTGGCGCATGCCGCCGGTCGATGAGCCGGCCGTGCCTCGGGCCCATCAGGCGCGCCGGGCGTTTCAAGAGGCCATGGAGAGCTGGGATGAAAAAGCCGCCGACGCCGCCGTTGCCGCCCTGGCGAGAAGCGCCGGCGCCGATGAGATCTTCGAGCTCTTCTTCCGCTACGGCGCCCGCGATTTCCGCTCCATCGGCCACAAGGCCATCTTCGCCGCCAACAGCCGCAGGACGCTCGCGTGCATCGGCTGGCAGCACGCGGAGCCGGTCCTGCGGTCCCTGGCTTACGCGATCCTGGCTCACGAGGGGGAGAATCCCGCCAGGCGCGATGCGGAGCCGGACCGGCCGTGGCGGCGCAACCTGGAGTTGAGCCGGAAGATCCGCCCGGAATGGCAAGATGGCGAGCCTAGCCCGGCGGCCGCCGCGGACCTCCTGGCCGTTCTCCGGCAAGGTTCGGACGCGGAGGCGGCGGAAAAGGCCGTGGAGCTGCTCAATCGCGGCGTCTCCCCGCGGTCGATCTGGGACGCCCTCTTTCAAGCCGCCGGCGAACTGCTCCTGCAAAAGCCGGGCATCCTCCCCTTGCACGCCGTCACGACCACCAACGCCCTGCACTTCGCCTACGAGACCAGCGGGAACGACGACACCCGGCGCCTGCTCCTGCTTCAAAATGTTTCCTTCCTGCCGCTCTTCCGGAAGGCGACCCGGGAGCGCGCCGGGAAGCTGGAAGATCGCTCCATCGAGAAGCTCGAGCCCCTGGCCCTGAAGAGCCTGGGCCCCCCGGGGCTGGAGGAGATCTTCTCCGAGGTCAGTGGCGACCGCTTCACCGCGGCGCGAAAGGCCCTGGCCTTCCTCGAAGCCGGCGCCCCGGCGGCGGACCTCATCAACGCGGCGCGGGTGCTGGTGTTCTTGAAGGGAAACGACGCCCACGACTACAAGTTCAGCTCCGCGGTGCTGGAGGACTACTACCACGTCTCGCCCGCGCTGCGGAATCGCTTCCTGGCGAGCAGCTTCTCCCTCCTACCCGGCTCCCGGGAGCCGGACAACCGGCTCGTCCAGAGAACGCGGGAGGCGCTCAAGGGCTGAGGAAGAAGCCGGAGAAGAGAGCGGGAGTTCTGCCGGCGATACGCCGAGCGCTATGCCCGAGTGCCGGGCCTGATCTATTCCCTGAACCGCTTCCGCGCCGCGCTCAGCCGCCGCTGGTGCGGGGCGCTCAGCGCCGGCATCCGCGAGCATCCAGCCGCCGCCAAGTTCTACCAGCTGCCGCATCAAGGGGTCGACCTCCCCGCCGCCATCGATGGGCTGGACCTTGCCCACTTCGAATCACGGCAAGTCGACTTGCGACCCCTCTTTTCCACTGAGGCGGATGGATAGCTTGCCGGGATTGCCGGCGCGCAATTCAAGGCCAGTGAAGTCACTCTGCAGCCAGCCATTTGACGCGACTGCTTTTTGCTTGTACTTTTTCCCTTTCAAGAGGTGAATTTCCGGTTTCTTGGTGTCGCGGTCGATGATCCATACTTCCGAAATGCCGATTTTCGCGTAAAATTCAAGCTTCTCAACGCTCTCATCGCCAGGGCAGCGAATTTCCACCACAACTTCAGGCGCACCTTCAAAATAGTCGTTTCGGTCAATGAGCTGAAGCCGCTTTTCACTGAGGATCACCAAATCCGGAATACGGTAATCATGAGGCCAACCGCCCAGTGAGGCGACATTGATTTGATGAAAAACCTTGACATCACGGTTCAGAGCCCAGCGGGTGCGTAAATAGGTTTCAAAAGATCCCTCAAAATCCTGATGCTCCCGATTCGGCATTGGCGGCATATGAAGCACCCCATCCCACATCTCATCCCAGCGGTCCCAGCCTTTACGCTGGCGATCTTCAAGAAAGTTTTTGGAAACTGAAGGCATGACCGCTTTCATGCTATCCTCTCTGAAAGGTGAATGAGAAAAATCCTGACCATTTCCTGATTATATAATTTGAGTCTGGCCGCGACAACGGATTAGTGGATTTGCCAAGTCCATCGACAATAGTTTGCTGGCAAAGGTTCATCCGGCGGACATTGTCCAGGAGGTCCTGCTCCAGGCATGCCGTGATCGTGTCCATTTCCGCGGCGCCACCGAGGCGAAGCTTGCAGGCTTGCTGCAAAAGATCCTCATCCGCTAGCCAGTCCGCACCCTGTACTCGCGTGGCATGAGCACGCTCATCCTCGGGGAGGTTTACAGCCTGGTGGACGAGGACCGCCCGGAATACCGTAATTTCGTGGCGGCCTACCGCAAGGCCATCGACTCCGGGTCCTGCTCTTGACGTAACCTTCGCTCTCCAGGATAATTGCCGCACCTTGGCGAGAATCCCAATCCCCCTGAACGAGAATGGGACATGCAGCGGAACGCTCTCCGGCACCGGTTGGTCGGCGCCGTTCGTTTCTCCGCAGGCGACCTTGGAGCCTATCCCAAAAATCCATCCGGCCACTCTGCAACAGAACTGGGGCCGGCTGCAAGCGCGCCATTTGGCGTCGGGCCTCCTTGCCTTATTTCTCCGTTAATAAGGCGGCGTCGGCCCCCTCCGGTCTCGCACTACGTGCGAGCCTCCGGGCGGCCCTCGCGGCGGCCAGCTATGCTGGCGCCCGCCGCTCCGGGCGTTCGAAGCTTCGCTTCTCACCCTTGCCTGGCGCGCTCGGGCACCGCCCCGCGAAGCGGGGTGGTCGCGGCCTCGGGCCTCGGAGCGACTTTCGGGACAGGCTCTTGGTCGCTGGCGGCCCGTCGGCGCCTGTCGGCTGACGGTCATCGGCGAGCCGTGTCTTTTTTCAAGGAGCTTCTTTACGAACCGATTCACGCGAAGCGGAACGTGGGTGACCTGGATGGCGTGTCTGGCCCTGGCCGCCCTGCCCGCTCCGGCGGACAAGCCAGCTGCGGCGGACGATGAGCTGCGGCTCAAGATCGGCGACCCGGCGGAGTGGCAGTTCGTCGGCGGCGTCTGGATCACGCATCCCGAAGGCGAGCTGTCGCCGCCAGCCGAGGCGGTGGACGAGCACGTCGCGTTCTACCTGCCGCGGACCTACGGCGACTTCGAGGCCGAGTTCGAGTTCCGCCTGGATCTCGGCTTCTCGGACGCCGGCTTCATCTTCCACGCCCAGGATGCACAGCACTATTCCATGGTTCATTTTCCCTGAACCGGCCAGCAGCTGCGGGTGAAGCACTTCTGGGCGGCCATCTCGAAGGTGGACGGCACGAACTGGGTCGACGTGAGGAAGATGGAGGTCGTGCCGGGGGCGCCGAGCGAACTGCGCTGGTGGCACAAGGCCCGGCTGGTCGCGCGCGACGACGTGCTGCGTGCCTGGATCGATGGCCGGCCCCTGTCCGAAGTGCGCGACGAGGCGTTCCGCCGGCCGGGCCCCATCGGACTGGCGGGATACGCCTCCCAGCAACCGGGAAAACATTGCACCTTCCGCAACGTCGTGGTGCGGGGCAGCCCGACGGTCCCCGGCGCGTGGAGCCCCCAGCGGCCCGAGCCGACCTGGTTCGTGGTCGACTCCGTCGCCGGTTCGGGTTGCTCGAACATCGTGCGGGCGGCCAACGGCGACCTGCTGGCCATGGTGGAGCACGCTCTCCTGCGCTCCAGCGACAACGGCCGGAACTGGACCCGCGCCAACGACGGCCTCCCCAAGGAATTCGGGCAGCAGGCGCGCGAGCTGTATCTGGGCGCGCTCCACGTGCGGCGGGACGGCGTCCTGGACATCCACGCGATCGAGGACCGGCCGCCGTTCCAGATCGTGCGGTTCTCCTCGTCCGACCACGGACGGAGCTGGTTGCCGCGGCAGGCGACGGGCAAGGTCGACGTGCCGCCGGGCGTGCAGGTCGAGCACGTCTGGCCGCAGTCTCTCCTGCAGCTCAAGGACGGCTCGCTCTTGTGGTTCGCTTACACGACGCCGCCGGAGCAGCTCGTCGCCTCCGAAGCCTATCCCCTCGAGCAGCACGGCCGGCGGTACGACCTTGGCCACCGCCGCGGCTCGATGAGCATCTCCATGCGCTCGACCGACGAAGGCGGGTCGTGGCAGGCTCCGGTCGACCTCGACGGCGTGAATCCGTTCCCGCAGGCGTGGACCACGCCGATGGCGGGGAGCGAGGTCTCATCGGCGCAGGCCCGCGACGGCACGGTCGTCACGCTCATCCGGCCAGGGATTCTGCCGTACGTGTGGGAAAGCCGGTCCGGCGACGGCGGCTGGACGTGGACGCCGGCGACTCCGGGCGCCTTCGCCATGTACGCCGGCACGCAGTCGATGATCTGCACGGCATCCGGCGCGCTGCTGTTCGGTGCGCGCCATCCCGGCATGGCCGTGCGGGCGAGCTTCGATGACGGCATGTCGTGGCGCTGCTATCGGGTCGACACGACGTCGTGGGGCAACGGCGCGATGTTCGAGGTCGCGCCCGACCTCGTGCTTTACGTCTACGGCGCACATGTCTATCGCAATCAACTGCGCGGGCAGTTCCTCCGCGCCGCCGCCGGCGGCCTGACGCCCGTCGCGCGCGAGAACGTGCCGCCGCGGAACCAATAAGAATATAAGATGCGGCGGGCGGAGGTCATGAACTCCCCGACTTCGACTCCTTCTCCTCCTTGGCGCTGCCCCCGAAGGAGGCCCGGAAGTCTTCCGCGGCGGCGGCGACGGTCTTCTCCGGGCCGGTGAACTTCAAGTAGTAGGTTCCCTCGCCGGTTTTGAGGACGGCGCCGAGAAGCCGCGCGCCGGGCATGCTCCGGGTCTTCCCCTCGACGATCGGGCCGACGGATTTATTGTACGTTCCGGAGACCTCCACCAAGGTGTACTCTCCGGTCGGACACTTCCCCGCCATCACCCTGGATTTGCGCCCCTCGGGGGAGAACTGGCCGATCCAGCGCTCGACGTTGGCCCGCGCGCCCCCGGCGCCGCCCGCCCCGAAGTGAAAGACCACGAACTCGCCGGCCTCTTCATCGCCGGGGGCCTTGGGGACCTCGAGCTGGGCGACCCGCATGGACGAGTCGGCCTTGACCTCCTTCCACGCCGCCGGCACCTTCAGCTTCAAGGCGCCCGCTTTGACCTCCTTTTTTTCAGCCCTGGCCGCCCCCGGCTCCGCGGCGGCTCCCGGAGCAGGCGGCGGCGACTCCTGGAGCGCCATGCCGGCGACCTTCAGCTCGAGGGCGTAGAGGCTGGTGCGGGCGGTGATGTAAAGCGTCTTGTTTTCCTTGCCGCCGAAGGCGCAGTTGGCGGGATGCTCGGGGACGGGGATGCGGCCGATCAGCTTCCCCTCGGGGTCGAGAACGGTGATGCCCTGGTAGGAGGCGTAGATGTTACCGAGGGCATCGTGGGCCATGCCGTCGGGGCCTCCGCCGTCCAGCTCCGGGTCGCCGGTGAAGATGAGCTTCTTCTCCGCCAGCTTTCCCGGAGCCTCGATCCGGTACCGGTAAAGCTCGCGCTGGTCGGGCTCGGCCACGTAGAGGTACTGGCCGCTCGGCGACACCAGGATGCCGTTGGGGCGCCGGAGGTCCTCGATCACCCGCGACCTCTTCCTCCCGGCATCGAGGTAGTAAACCCCCATCACCGGCTGCTCGAGCTTCATCTCGGGTCCGTAGTAGGGATCGGTGAAGTAAAGGCCGCCGTGGGCGTCGAGGGCCAGGTCGTTCGGGCTGTTGAGCTTCTTCCCCTCGTAGCCGTCGGCCAGCACCGCGATCCGGTTGGCGGCTGCCAGGTCCACCATCACCACGCGCCGCGCGCCCCCCTGGCAGGCGAAGAGCTGCCCCGCCCGGTTGAACATCAGGCCGTTGGCGCGCTCGGAGGGATTCAGGAAGTCCTTCGTGGTTCCATCCGGCAGGAGCTGGACGATGCGGTCGTTGGGGATGTCGCTGAAGAGGAGGAACCCCTGCGGGCTCCACGCCGGCCCCTCGGTGAACTTGCAATCGCCGGCGACCTTTTGCGCCTTGGCCCCCGGCGCGACCAGGTCGGCGAGCTCGGCGGCGCGGGAAAGCGCCGCGCCGGAGAGAAGCAGGCACGTGAAGAAGACGAAGGTTTCTACGGATCGTTTCATCGTCAGGCTCCTTTCAGAAAAAGTTCGGATCGAGAATCCCCCCAGCATAGCAAGGAATCGACGCGGGGGATAGATCGCGATGCCGGCGCTCACTGAATTCGCTTGAGCAGCTCCAGGGCCCGCTCGCGAGCCTCGTCAAAGCGCGCCGGCCAATCGGTTTTCAAGACCCGCTCGAGGAGGAGGCGGGCCTGGC
Organism: Planctomycetota bacterium; assembly: GCA_016209605.1. Taxonomy (GTDB): domain Bacteria; phylum Planctomycetota; class UBA8108; order UBA8108; family JACQVS01; genus JACQVS01. The sequence continues at coordinate 16,919 of JACQVS010000162.1, read as the reverse complement.
CGCTCTCCCCGAGCTGGAGGAGCGCCCTGGCCTCGCCCAGGTATCCCGCCGGCTCCCGGGAGCGGATCTCCCTCACCCTTCGCCATTCCCCGGCGGCCTCGCGCCAGCGGCCCTGCCCCTCGCGGACCTCGGCGAGGGCTTGATGGCCCTCCGACTCGTGCGGCATGGCCTCGACCAAGCTGGTGAAGGCGCGCTCGGCCTACTCCGCCTGCCCCGCCCCGGCCAGGCGGCCGCCGAGCTCCTGGAAGAGCTCGAGGCGATGCCCCGAGAGCGCCGCCGCTTCCCGGAGCTGCGCCGCGGCGCGGTCGCCCGCGCCCATCTGGTCATACGCCTCGATGAGCAGGCGATGAGCCTCGACATCGGCCGGCTGGACGCCGAGGGCGAGGCGAAGCTGCTCCGCCGCGCGCGCGGAGTTTCCTTTCGCCAGGTAAACCCTGCCCAGGGCCTTCCGCACCGCCGGGTTCTCGAGGCCCGACTGCTCCGCCTCGGCATCGAGCCGAGCGGCGTAGGCTTCCAGGTCCGGGGCGCTCGCCAGCACCTTCTCCAGGAGCAGGAGATCCTCCTGGCGCCTTTCAGACCTCGGCCCCCAGGAGACGATGGCGCCGCATGCGGCCTCGACCGCCTCGGCGGTCTTGCCGAGGCCGCTCAAAGCCTCCGCCAGGCGGCGGTAGTGGCCGCGCAGCGTCTCATCGCCGGCGCCGCCCCGCCGTTCGATCGGCGCGGCGCGGCGGTGGAGGGCGATCGCCTCCCGGTAGTAAGCCGCGGCGGCCTCGTGAAGCCGCGTCTCCAGGGCGGCCTCTCCCAGGGAGGCGATGTTCTCCTCCTTCCACTCTCCCCGCCCGCGGAGACTCCTCTCCGCCTCCTCGAGCGTCTTCACGAGGAGCGCGCCATCGCCGTCGTGGTAGTGCGCGCGCATGAGGGCGATCCGGTACCCCAGCACCTCCGGGTTCCGGGCGGCCAGATCGGCGAGGATCGGGACCGCTTCGGCGTGGCGGCCCTGCTCCCCGAGCCACGCGCCAAGCCAGCTCTGGCCGAAAGCCTCCAGGATGCCCTTGCGGTAAGCTTCCAGCAGCGCTTCGATGGCCTCGGAGCGGCGATTCAATCCCCGGTAAAGGTACTCGGCAATGCGCCAGACCCTGGAGCCCGAGCGCTCGTGACGCTTGAGCAGTTCCAGCGCGGCGCGGACGAAGTCATCGGCTTTTTCCTTCCAGAAAAAGTGGTCTTTGGCCCGGTAAATGCCGCGGCCCCGGTCCCTCCCGGTGCTCAGATTCCGCCTCAGCTCGCGGAGGACGATCTGGAGGAGCCGTTCCTCGAGGGGGGCGTCGAGAGGCCCCGCTTCCTTCCGGAGGATAGCGATCTGGTTTCCCTGTCGGCTCCAGAGGTCCTCGTCCCGGAGCCGCGGCCAGTCCGGCTCGCTCTCCGCCTGCGCGATGAGAAACTCCAGCGCCGCCCGGGCGCCGGCAAACTGCCGGAGCGCCCCGGCCGCCGAAGCCGCCAGGCCGGGATGGCGGAAGTGGAAGGCCCGCTGGATGGCCGGCAGCTCGGAAAAGGCGAAGCTCGTGACATCTTTTTTGACCCGGGCGCGATGCCGTTCGCCGGCGGCCTCCCAGATCGAACGCAGGGCCCCCATCAGCTCCTCAAGCTGGCCCTCATTGGCGCGGCTCTTCAGCTCCGCGAGCATCCTCTCGTAGACGGCGCCGTACAGCTCCTCCCCTTCCCCCAGGGAGACGGGGGCATCCTTCGAGAGCGCCCGCTGATAGCTCTGGAAGAGCTGGACCTTGAGCCGGGCGGCTAGCCTGGCGCTGGGGCCGGCCGCGAGCTCCTCGAGCCACTGCTTTTCGGCATCGCCGTATCGGCCCAGCTTCTCGAGGTAGCCGGCGCGGCGCCGGAGCTGGTCATCCGCGCTCGGCGGCAGGAGCCCGCCGCCCGCCCGCCGGAGCGCGCTCAAGGCGGCGCCCAAGGCCTCGACCGCCAGCTCGCGTTCGCCGTGAGCCCACAGGGCGGCGGCCCGATGGCTAGCGACCGCCAGATGGGCCAGGGTTCCCGGCGGGACCTTCCCCTCAAGCTCCTCGAGCTGCCGGAGCCGCTCCAGGGCGAGGGGCTCCGGACGCAGCGCTCCCTGGCCGGCGAGGAATCCCGCCATCAACTCCGGCTCCCCCTCCGGCCACTCCCCCTTGAACGACTCCTTCAGCGCCCGCAAGGCCGCCTCGGCGTGAGGACCGGCGCCGTTCGCCTGCTCCCCCGCCCGGCGCTCCACCGTGAACTCGAGCAGCCGCAGGGCGCGGCGGTCGGTGACGGACGCCGCCCTGGGTGACAGGGCGTCCAGGCGCTGCTTGATCCGGTCGGCCGCCGCCTCGTCTTGAATCAGGCCGGTGACGGAGCTCAAGCGCTCGAGCAAGGGACAAATCCGCTGCGCCGTCTGGCCGAGCACCGCGTCCGGAAGGCTTTCGAGCAGGCGGAAGTCCTTGGTGGCCTCGTAGAAAGAGCGCAGGAGATCGAGGTATTTGGCCGGCTGCTTCGCCTTTCGAAAGAGGGCCGTGAACGCGAGAGGCGCCTCGGCTTCCAGCTCCTCGGGAGCTTCGGCCTCCCGGCGCTCGTGCCGCTGCTGCTCTCTCCGCAGCCATTCGGCGATTTCATCCTCGCCCAGCGCCTGCCAGGACCGGAGGCGCGCCTCCCTTTCCCCCTCGATCCGGCCCAAGGCCGCGCGCCAGCCGGCGAGGGCGCGGTAGTCCGCGGCCTCGAGCTGCCCGAGCCGTTCGAGCCGCTCGAAAACCTCGACCGCCTCCCCGAGGCGGTTCCGCTCCGCCAGGATGTGAGCGAGATCGCGCCCCCAGCGGGTATTCTCGAACGGGCTCCCTCCGCTGAAGCTTTCCCGGAGCGCCGCCTCGAGCGCGCCGCCGCGGTCGAGGGCGGCGAGCAGGAGGTGCCTGGCGGCGCGCCAATCGAGCAGCTCGTTCCCCGCGGCGATGGCCCCGTCGAGGAGGCCGAGGAGCGGCGGATCGGTTGAGGATTTCTCCCGGGAAGCCTTCAAGGCGGCCAGGTAAAGGAGGGTGCCGGCAGAGCGATAGGCCAGCACCGATTCAAGAGGCCCGATTTCCTCGGCCGCTTTGCCGGCGCTCTTCGAGAGGAGGCCGCGCAGCATGGCGAGTAGGTCCTGCTCCACCGCTTCGAGCCGCTCCCGCAGCTTCACCCGAAAGGTGGCCCGCTCGAGGGCGATCCACGGCCGCAGCTCCCCCGGATCGGACCGCGCCTCGAGCCGGTCGAGAAGCTCCACGGCGCGGGCGCGGGCCGCATGAAGGGCCTGCTCGCGCGCCGCCTTGAGATCGCGCCGGGAGAGGAGGTCGGCGCCGGGGAGGGCGGCGGCCGCCGCCTCCGCCCGGGCCTCCGGCAGCCAGGTCATCAGGTCGTAAAGCGCCCGCACTTGACGCTTCAAGGGGTCTTGAGGATCGTCCCAAAGTTGAGCCGCCTTGAAAAGGGGGATGAGCCGCGCCAGCTCCTCCTCGACGGCCTCGGACCACTTCTCCTCCCGCAAGGCGCGGAACAAAACTTCGGCCCACGCGGCTTTATCTTCTGGTGTCCTGGCCTGCTCGAGGGACCGGCGGTACACGAGGAGCTTCATCTCCTTGCCGCCATGGTCGGATAGAATCCAATGAAGCGAATCTCGCGCTTTTTCATCCTCCTCCTTTTCCCAGCGCTCGAAGACCGCCGCGAAGACCTTCTTCCAGCCGGCCTCATGATCGGCGAACTCGAAGCGGGAATCCTTGAGCCAGCCCACGGTGCGCCGGATCTTCTCGGCCGGAAGGGTCCCCACTTCCCCCTCGAGCCGCCGGTAAAGCTCCTCGAGCAAGGCCCGGCCCGGATCCGTCCTATGGAATTCGTAACGGCGGAGGATGCGCCCGGCGAAGTCCTCCTCGGCCGGACGGTCGATGAAGGTGCGCGCCGTCTCCGCAAGCAGGGTCTCGTGGCCTTCCTCGATCTCGTAGTTCGAGGGGTAGAAATGGACCGCCTCCTTGAGGGCGTGCCCGAGGGCGGCATCGAGCTCTGCCCGCTCGCCCGGCCCGAGGGCCTCCTTGCGGCCCTTCGTGAGCCACTCCTCGATGAGCGACCGGGCGCGCCGGTCCCGCCCGCTCAGCATGAGGGCTGAGAGATAGCGCTCGAGGTCCGGGGCGGGCACCCCGCCCGGGATCTCCCTCCCCCAGGCTTCGACGCGCTCCGCCAGCTCTTCAAAGCGGTTAGCATCCCAGAACAGGTCCGCCATCTCCGAGCGCAGCCTCCGCAGCTCCGCCTCGAGCCAGGGGCCGCTCCTCGCCTCGACCTCGCTGAGATGGGACACCGCTTTTTCGACCTCGCTGCGGCTTGCCAGCTCGCGCGCGTAGCCGATCTGGAGGTCGAGGTTGCAGGGATACCGGCCCGCCATCGCCATTTTCATCCGGAAGGCCTCTTCCTCCCGGCCCATCTTCTCGAGGGCCTTCACCATCCCCTCCTCCCACTCGAGGAGCGGATCGGCGGCCTCCTTCCGGCGCTCGAAGACCGGCTTCACGGCCTCCAGAAGCGCCCGCCGCTCCCCCCCGGAGAGGAAATCCTCGGCGATTTGAAGGAGCTGGCGCGCCGCGCCCAGATCCGCATCGTTCCGATCAGAAACCCGCCCTGCCGCGGCGAGGCCCGCCGCCGCTTCGAGAAGCAGGCCCTTCAGCTCCTCGTGGCGGCGGCTCAGTGAGAGGACCGCCATGCGGAGCCGGGAAAGGCCCGGCTTTTTCTCATGCGCTCGCGAGCTGGCCCGGAGATGCGGCTCGGCCTGCTCCCAATCCTGCGACCGGGCGGAACGGCGGAGGATCGCCCAGCGGTCCTCGAAGCGGTCCTTCCCCTCCTTCACCGCCCGCAGCGCCGCCGCGATCCCGGGCTCCTTCCCAAACAGGATAGCCCTCGCTTTTTTCTCGAGCGCCGCGCTCAGCGCCCGGTCGAACTCCGCCGGGGTCAGGGCGGAAACGGCAATCCGGGTGATCGTGGTCGTGCCCTCATCAGGGTCCTTTTGAGTCAAGAGGCCGGGCCACCAGGCGCCGGCCGCTTGAACAAGATCACTGCATTGCGTTGAAGAGGTCAAATTTCCCTTGTAGAAGTGCCGCTCCTCGAGGACGGCGGACTTGGCGGCGTCAATAACCAGGACGAGGAACGGCTCAGCTTCCCCGGCGTCCTTGACTCGCAGCTCGATGAAACCGTCGCCGAGCTTCTGCAATTCCGCCCGGCAGTCCCGATCCTCCAAAAAGGAGCTTCCGAAGTGCCACGGGAAGGGCTCAGGATAATCCGTTTCATCGCCCGGAAGCCGCGGGCGCGTTCGCCCGAGGAGCCAGGCGGCCTCGATCCTGCCCCGCTCCCCGCCGGAGAGCCACTTCAGGTGATAATTATCTCCGGCGGCGTGAGGCGGGACGACCAGCCAGCTCGAGCCTCCCAGATAGTACTCTCCCCGCTCCGTGCAGAGCCTCCGCCCCCGGTGGTCGGTCTTCTCCGACCGCACCTCCAGGCGCAGCCGGACCTCGGGCTGGGCGAGCGCCGGCCGGCGGTCGAGCGACCGGATGAGCTTCAGGACCTCCTCCGGCCAGGTAGGCTCCTTCGCAGCGGGTGGTGGATCGCCAAGGCTCGGGAAGAGGGAGGCGAGTTTGTCCTCGCGGAGCTGTGCCCAGCCGCCGTAGCCAAAGTAAAGGTCCGGCTCGACCATGGCGGGGAACGGCAAGCGCAAAGGAGGAACCGGCCCGCTCTCGGACCGTTCCCGAGGCCCTTCCGCCGCGGCCAGCTCGATTCGAGAACTTTCATCCTCGGACTCACTCTCATCATCCGTCAACTGTTTTAGGCGGAAGCGAGGGCGGAGGGACGTATCCTCTTCGAGGCCACTACCACCGACGATGATGACCCCTCCGCCGCCATGCTCCCCCACCGGCGGCGCCAGGTCCTCGGTGCGCTTCCGGCCCATCTCGGCAAGCTCCTCGATGACCCGAGCGCGCTGGTTCCGCCGCCAGCCCCGGACGGCCAGGACCTGCTTCCGGGCCAGCTCGGAGCGGGCCCGGTCGCGCCCCGCGGCGAAAAACTCCTCGCCGCCGCGCATGCGGAAGCGCTTCTTCACCTGGAAGCGCTCCCGGTCGGCGTCGCTCTCGAGCACGAGGAACGAGGTGTAAGGAGTGATGATCTGGTACTCCTCGGAGAGGGCGATCACCTGCTCGCGGATCTCCTGCGAGGCCCCCTGGCTCAGGAGGTGGTCGAGGTGATGCCGCGCCCAGAGGCGCGGCAGGAAGGAGTTGCCCGAATCGGCGCCGGCGAAGTTCAAATCGGCGGCGTATTCCACCGGCTTCCCCTCGAAGCTTCCCGTCACCCGGACCTTTCCCCGGGCGGCGCCGGCGGCGGGGTCCCAGCGCCCGAGGATGAGCTGCTGCGACCCGGCGGGGAGGTTGGGGAGAGTTTCGGGGTAGACGGCCGCCACGGGGAGGCCGCTGAACTCCGCCTTCAAGCCCTTGACGAGCGGCGCCGCCATTTCCCGTAAGAGCTCCGAGGCCGCCCGCGCCGGATCGGATCCGCCGCCGATCGCCCGCCTCGAGCCGCCGCCGAGGCCGGCGATGGCGTCGAGGACCATGGGCTCGCGAGCGCTCCCGGCCGCCACGGCGTGGAACGTGCCCAGGCCCTTGTAGATGCCCTGAAGGCGGCGGCAGAAGGCGGCCGGGTCGGCATCGCCCGCGGTGATGGCCCCATCGCCCACGTAGATGGCGTGCGTGCGGGGGCCGGCACGCTCGCAGGCCGCTTGAAAGGCGCGCTCGAGGTCGGACCAGCCGAGGGGAGGGCGCTTCTCCAGGAAGGCGAGCGCGGCGGCGCGATTTTCGCCGGTGGCCGGCGCCCAGCGCTCGAAGGCCCAGCGCGCCGCGAGGTCGCAGGTCATCAGGTTGAAGCGGTCCGCCGCGTTCAAGGAGCCGAGGAGCGCCTCGATGAACCGGAGCTGCGCCTCTCGCGCCGGCCCGGCCATGGAGCCGGAGGTGTCGGCGAGGATGAGGAGCTCGAGCGGCTCCCCGGCCCCCGCCTCGGCCGCGGGCGCGCTCGAGCGTTTCTCGGGGGATCGGGCTTCGGGAGCGCTGACGAGCAAGAGGAAGTAGCCGTCGCCGGCCCGGCGGTGTGCTACGGCCGTGACCCGGCCCGGCCGCGGTTTCATCCGGATGCGCAGCTCGAAGTCGCGCGCCGGAGCGTACTCCTCCGCCTCGAACTCGGCGCTGGCGGCGTGCGCCGAGACGTCAATGCGGCAGGGATGGGAAGGGCATTCCACCGCCTCGAGCTCCTCCGCCGAGCTGATCCTCGCCTCGATCCTCAGCTCCTTCAAGGGATGGAGGCGCAGCATCTCGCTCTGCAGGGAATAGTTGTAGGTGGTGAGGCTGCCGGTCCTGGGGAGGACCTGGACGTAGGAGATCTTGATGCGCTTCTCGCCGCCGATCGGGTAAATCCGCGCCTTGAAGATGTTGCCGCCGGTCCACTCGAGCAGGCCGGGATCGCGCCTCTCGCGCCGGATGGTTTCGAAAATCTCCCGGGCGCGCTCCTTCTCGACTATCTCGCCCTCGACGAACTCGCCCCCGATCCACATGCCGAAGCTCGAGATCGAGGCCTCCTGGGGCAGGGGGAAGTAAAAGACCCCCTCGAGCACTTGGCCCGTGTGGTTGAGGAAGGACTCCTCGATCTCGGTGCGGGCGATCTGGTCGCGGATGTCGGCGGTCACCTTGTGGTAGCCCAGGGTGAGGGGCACGTTGCGGCCGTCGACCGCCGCGAGGAGCGAGCCGAGGGCTTCCGTGGAGCCGCCGCTTTTATAACCCGCGAGCCAGCGCGGCTCTTCCGCGATCTCCTCGATCCTGCCATCGCGGGCGCGGAGGATCTTCCTGCCGCTCACCCGGATGTCCAGGCCTCCGGGGCCGGCCACCTCGAGTGTGGCGGCATCGAAAGCCAGGACCTCGGCATCGCCCTGGTAGATCCTGGCCCTGCCGGCGCTCACGAGCTCGACCAGGCTCCCCGGCCCGAGGATGAGGCGGACGCCGCTTCGGAGCTGCAACTTGGCGGCGCTGGCGCCTCGCGCGCCGGTCTGGACCCAGTCGCCCGGCTCGAGCGGCCGGCCGCTCTCGGCGCAGGACCAGCGCCCGGCGGCGAGCGGCTTCACCAGGGCGACGCCCTCGCGGTCGAGGACCTTGCCGATCGAGAAGTCGGCCGAGAGGGGCGGCTTCTCAGCCTCCTGGGAGCGCGCCGGCCGGGAGAAGGAGGCGAGAAGGCAGAGCAGAAGGGGAAGAAAACCAGAACTTTTCAAGAGCGCCTTGGATGTCCGCACGTCGCTCTCCTTCCTGGCCAAAAGAGAAATCGGTTAAAAGCCGCCAGGCTATTTTCATTCCCTCCAGGCCGCCTGGGAAGCGAAAAACCATGGCGCGGCGCGGGCCGAGGGACACAGGGCCATCGATTGTGACTGCCGTGCAAAACATGGTATAATCAGCGGCATGAAATTCAGGATCATCATCGAGCAAGACGAAGACGGGGTCTTTGTGGCAGAGTGCCCCTCGCTGCCGGGTTGTGTATCCCAGGGAAAAACCAGAAAAGAGGCGAAAAAAAATATCACTGATGCCATCAAGGGGTATCTGAAAAGCTTGAGGAAGCACAACGAACCCATCCCGCCGCCTATTTATGAAGAAATGGTGGAAATTCGGCTGTGAGCAGGTTGCCAGTTGTATCGGGACGGGAAGCCATTCGGGCCTTTATGAAAATGGGATTTGCGGTGGACCATCAAACCGGAAGCCATATCCTTCGCCATCAAAGCCCGCCCCATCGCCGATTGACTGTGCCCAACCATAAAGAATTGGCTCGAGGTACGCTTCGCCGTCTGATCCGAGACGCAGGATTGACGGTCGAAGAGTTCGTTCAATTGCTATGACAAGGTTTGTTGCCTTCGCCAGTTGTTGCCCTGCTTGGCCTCTCAGACCAAGGCCGTGGTCCGCCAGAACTTGCCGGTGCCGTCCGATGAATTCTGGGAAATCTTGGGTATACGCTCTCGTGGTCCTGGGAGCCCTGCCTCTCGCGGCGCTGCCGCCAGAGCCCGCGCCGAAGCAGCGCACCGTGACGCTCTCGGTTCAATACAAACACACGGGTACCAATACCGTTGAAGCAAAGAGTTATGGGGGAAGAGGAACCAAAGAATGGACCCTGGACGCTACGGCCGTGATGGAGGTACCCGATATCGACTACCGGAAGATCCCGTATGCCAGTCTCGAATACTCCGATGATCACGATCGTCTCGTTGTCAAGACGGGGCGAGGGGAGCTCGAGGGCAAGCTCCTGTCGCTTACCGGGAACGCGACCATTTCCTTCAAGTCAAATTCCTGGCGCGCGGGCCGCCGTGGCAAAGCCACTGATAACGCCTCCGCCCAAGGCAACGGCACTGTTCAGCCCGGCCGCAACCTCGGAGCATCGTTTTTGGTCCAGATCAAAGAAGGCAAACTCATGACGCTGGATTTCGCCTCGGGTCTGATTCCCGTCACCGGTCAAAAGAGCTGGTCGGATCCGGACAACCAGGTCCCCGGCCAGACGACCTATGGGACCTCCGGCTCGTACACGTATGGACCCGACATGGAGAACGTCGTTCTTCCGGCATGGCCGCGCGAGAACGGATCGGGTTGGACGGTGCAGGTCCGCAACACCGGCGGCGGTTTCAGCGGGACCGCGCGGCTTCATGAGCAAAAGACTTCCGGCGAGACCGTCAAACGAGAGTTAGAGATCAGCAGGGCGATCTCCTTCACCTGGGACCTCGCCGGAACGGAGGAGGTCGAGGTGGTCGTGGAGATCGATGGCTACGACCGCTGGCTGCCGGAAGGGGATATGACGGACGAGAAGAAAACGGGCGATCTTCGCCGGATCGAGGCCACGCTCCAGACGCCCGAGGGCGCGACGCCGCAGCTTCCGGCCAAACGCTTCACTTTTGAACTCGGCGAGGTATCCGAGGAGCCCGGCGTCTGCCTCAACTGGCCCAAGCAGGCCGCCAAGCCTCCCGAAAAAGACTTCCAGTTCGAAGCGAAGCACAATCCGGAGGTGAAGGTCACGGACGAGAAAGGTCAGGTGGCCGAAACGCAGCAGGGAGAACGGTTCAAGGCGACAGCCTTCCTCTCTTCCTTCGATTGGGGCGCGTCCGGAACGCTCAAGGTGACCGCTGAACAATCCGGGAATAAAAAAATCGCGGGCTACTTGAAGGGAGATAAAGGGCTGACGAAGATCCCCCTGCCCAAACGAACCGACGGATCCAAGATCGCCGACTTCTGGAAGACGTCGTCCGGCGCGCCGGGGCTCAAAGATGACGAAGACGAGGAGGACGATCCGCACGGCGATCCGGCACTCCAGGGCCACAAGGGGGACGGGCTTTCGCTTTATGAAGAATATCGAGGCTTCCGCGTGAATGGGAAGCACGCCTGCGGAAATCCGAAGAAAAAGGACCTGCAGATCATCGATATGGTCGGCGGCCGATCCAAGAACGGCATCGCGGTTTTTCGCTCGATCACGGGATTGGCCGTGCAGGACACCCTGACCGTCGATGAGGCTGATGCCGATGGGATCGTGAACTTCAACGCCGGCACGCATCACCTGGCCCCCAAGTACGCCATCCGTTTGTCCGTGGACCCCAATCTTCAAGGGATTTCCTTTGGCTTGGGCGATCCAGGGGGGCCGAAGACCGTGAAGCTCTCCAGCACCCTCAGTCCAGGTCCTGCGGGCTGGAATGTCGTGCGGGTGGGAAAAGGCAAGGTCCTGACTGACGAATACGCGGCCAAGATCGCCCACGAGCTGCTGCACTGCTGCGGCGTCAAGCACCACGGCCTCGTCGATAAATGGGAGGTCCCGTGGAGCGCCAAGATGGGTCCGGATGGAAATCCGGAAAGGGACGCCAGCGGCCGCGAGATCGTCCTGGAAGACGGCTCCAAGCCGATCCGCGTGATCGCGGAGAACGGGCGCCCCGTCCCGCTCATCCTGCCACAGACGGTTTACCTCGGGATCAAAGGCGGGCAGCACAGCGGCTTCGAGGATTGCGTCATGCGGTATGCTGTCGCCGATGCTTACATTTCAGTGAGCGATGCGAGTGTTCGTTACTGGATCGCTGGCGATGAGATGAAGGGGCTCTATCTCTGCGAGACTCCTCAAGGAACAGGCGTCAACGCCAGCGGCCGCAAGCCGCAGCCCCGTTACGGCGACGCGACGTTGGGGCGATGTAAACCACAAGTCTGCGTCAACGATGCGATAAAACACTGAGGAAAACTTTAATTGCCCCGTGCCTCGGGACAATTTTTATGCTACTCTTACCTGGCGAACTCGCTTCGAATTTTACTGGAATTCACTGCTGAGGAAAAAGATCCCATGGTTTTGCGTCTGTTCAGGCATTGTGGTCTGATAATTCATTTGTTGGTTGTTGCCTTGCCGGCCTTTTGCCAGACCGATGCCGTCAAGAAGGAAGAGGTCGACCTGAAGAAGGAGCCCTGGAAGGAGCCCCTGGCCGAGGGCCTTTACGTCAAGCCCTACCTGCAAAACGTCACCCAAAGGAGCATCGCCGTCCTCTGGGAGACCAAGACGCCGGTCATCGGCCACGTCGACTACGGGCTCGATCCGGCCTTCGGCAATCCGTCCGCCACCGCTTCGGAAAGCGCTCCCGCGACCCTCCACGAGATCCTCCTCGATGGGCTGTCGCCGGGCACGCGCTACCGCTACCGGGTGCGCTACGGCCACGTCACCCTGGAGGCTTCCACCTTCAAGACCGCCCCGCCAGACGGCGTCCGCAGCTGCCGCATCATCGCCTACGGAGACGCCCGCTCCGACCCCAAGATCCATCGCCAGAACGCCGAGCTGATGCTGAAGCACGATCCGGACCTCATCCTCCACACCGGCGACCTCGTCGCCGCCGGAAGCACCTACGACCTCTGGCAGCCGCAGCACTTCTGGCCGACGCAGATCATCGGCGACCAGGTGGTGATCTTTCCGGCCCTGGGGAATCACGAGCAGAACGCCGCCAACCACTTCAACTACATGGCCCTCCCGGGAAACGAGGTCTTCTTCTCCTTTGACTATGCCAACGTTCACATCATCGCCCTCGACTCCAACGCCGGCTGGACCCCCCACGGCAAGGGCTCGCCCCAGTACGAGTGGCTGTCTCAGGACCTCGAGGCCAAACGAAGCGCCGACTGGACCATCGTTTACTTCCACCATCCCCTGTTCCGCTGCCACCCGACGCGCGGCATCGAAAGCCAGCGCTGGGACTGGCATCCCCTGTTCGAGAAGCACGGCGTCGACCTGGTCCTCTCCGGCCACGACCACTACTACTTCCGCGCCTATCCGATCGGCAAGGTCGGCCTCAAGCCGAGCCGCGGCGTGCTCTATCTCACCACCGGCGGCGGCGGCGCGCCGCTCTATCCGGTGCGCGAGCGCAGCTACGGAGCGGTCGCGAAGAGCGTCCATCACATCGTCGTCCTGGACGTGCGGTCTGACCGGATCGAGGGGAAGGCCATCGAATCGGATGGGAGCCTGCTCGACACCTTCACGGTGACCCGCGCCCCCGCACCCATCAGCGAGTACGTCTCCTATGAGATATTCGAAATCGAGCGCGAGCTGCGGGCGAAGATCGCCGAGCTGAAGCCGATTACCATCCAGAAGGCCGGAGAGCGGGTCGCGGTCGATGCGACCCTGTCGATTCCGACCAGCTTCAATATCCGCATCGAAGGGGAGATCGCCTGGGAGAAAAGCGACAAGTGGAAGTTCTCCGCCGCCAAGACCCCCTTCGTCCTCAATCCCGGCGCGACGCTGAGCATCCCCGTCAAGGCGGAGGCGGCCTTTCCCGATCTTTACCCGCTCCCCAGACTGTCCATCAACTTTAACAAGCTGATCAATCGAAAGGAGGGCTTCCGCAACGACCGGTTGGCTTTCCAGCCGATCCGACTCAAGCCGCTCCTCCCCATCGCCATTCCCCGGATCTACACCGGCGTGCAGGTGAACGGCAAGATGGATGACCCGGCCTGGGTGGTCGCCGCCCGGTTGGGCGACTTCGTCGCCTGGCAGGGAGATGCCCGCCCGGTGCAGAAGTTTTTCGCCATGCTGGCCCACGACGGCAGGTTCCTCTACGCGCTGGCGCAAGCGGAGGCCGATCCGAAGTTGACCGGCAGCGTCCTTTTCACCGCCAGCGCCCGATTCCAAGGCCTCCTCGATTCCGAGGAGGTCCCCGACGAGCTCCATCAGGCCTTCAAGACGAGCGGCATCTCCCTCTCGACGCAGTTGGCGGTCTCCGTCCGCAAGAAGGGGCAGGCGTGGAAGCTGAGCGACCGGATCAGCGCTCGGGGTTACGCCATCAAGAAGGAAGGGGACCAGCTGTCGGTCGCCGCGGAAGATGGGGCCTTCGACCGCGACAACCAGAACGTCATCGGCCAGGACGAGCATATCGCCCTGGTGCTTTCCGACGGAACCAATGCCTATGTTTTCGCCCTCAACGCCCAGGGGACCCAGTACGACGCCAAGGAGGCCGACAAGGCCTGGAACCTCGACTGGCTCAGCTCCGCCATCGCCACGGAAAACGGCTGGGCCGCCGAGCTGGCCATTCCCATCGCCGCTTTCGGGAAGAGCCTGGCAGAGAAGGAGTGGCGCCTCGGCTTGAGCCGCGGCGACAAGCTCAAGGCCGAAATCGCTGCCCTCTGCCCCACCTTGACCATGACCTCGCAGGAGAACCGCCTGCCGGAATACAGCTACACGCCCACCGACGCGGGCAGCCTCTCGCCCGTCACCTTTGAAGGCGTCAAGCCCTGAAAATTCCAACCTGCCGTCTTCCTAAACCGGGCCGGATGTGTTAAAAAATCTGGCCTCATCCAGGAAAATTCGCTCCCTGGAATCTCGGAAGCAGGATCGACATGGAAATCGTCCTTACCAACACGCCGGAGGAGGCGACCGAGCTGGTCGCGAGCCTCATCCTCGATTGCCTCGGGGAGAAGCCCGACCTGGTCCTCGGCCTGGCGACCGGCTCGACTCCCATCGGCGTCTACCGCCGCCTGGTGGAAGCGTACCGCCGCGGCGAGGCGGACTTCTTCCAGGTGCGCACCTTCAACCTCGATGAGTACCTCGACCTGCCGGCGGAGCATCCGCAGAGCTACCGCAGCTTCATGTGGCGGCATCTCTTCGACCACATTAACATTCCCAGGGAAAACGTCCATTTTCCCCCCTCGGAGGGGGCGAACCTGCTGCGGCGCTGCGAGGACTATGACAAGGCCATCGCCGGCGCCGGCGGCATCGACATCCAGCTCCTCGGCATCGGCTCGAACGGCCACATCGGCTTCAACGAGCCCACCTCTTCCCTGCGGTCGCGAACCCGCATCAAGACGCTCACAGAAAAAACCCTCAGCGACAACTCGCGCTTTTACAAGGAAGGGGAAATCCAGCCGGGGCTGGCGGTGACCATGGGGATCGGCACCATCCTCGACGCCCGCCAGATCCTCCTGCAAGCTTTCGGGAGCAAGAAGGCGGAGGCCTTGCGGGCCGCGGTGGAAGGGCCGGTATCGAGCATCTGCCCGGGAAGCGCCCTCCAGCTCCATCCCCGCGCCACCCTGTTCCTCGACCCGGAGGCCGCCAGCTTGCTCCGCCTCCGGGAATACTACCGGCGCACCCGCCAGAACGAGGAAGCGCTGCGCCGCCAGGGCCGGCTGTAGACTGTAGGCTGTAGACTTTTAAAATCGCTAGGATCCCAAAGAATCAGCCTCCGCACGCCGGATAGCTCAGGCACGGCATCTTGTCGAGCGGCGTGGGGTCCGGGCCGCAGGCGCTGGGGGGAGCCAGCGGGGTGCCGCCGAGGAAAAGGTACCGCAGGAAAGCGATGGGATCGGAGATGTCCAGGCCAGCGTCGTCGTTGGAGTCGCAGGCGTCCTCGCACTGGAGCGGATCGCCGCCGAGGAAAAGGAAGGTGAAGAGGAAGATGCCATCGGAGATGTCCTTCTCCCCGTTGGCCGTGCAGTCGCCGCGGATGAAGTTCTTCGAGGGGGGCGGCTCGGTGTTCTCAACCCCCAGGCTCGGCGAGGCGTCGATGCGGTATGCCTCCGCGCCGTCGCCGGAGCCCGAGTAGGCGATGCTCGAGCCGTCCGCCAGCGGGCCGGTTGCGATCGCCTCGCCTGCCGGCCAGATCCCCGCGCCCACCGCCGCCTCGACCAGCGATCCGGAGCCGTTGTCCCCCCAGGTGAGAAAGTCGAGGTAGTTACAAGGCACCCCAGCATCAGGAGTCACGAGCAAGGCGATCCCGTCCCCGTCGCCGCGCAGCTTGGGGAACGGCCCGGCGTAAAGATTGATCGCGTTGCCGGCTCCGGAGGCGTCCAGCCAGACAATCAGGTAGCTCTTGCCGGCGATTTGAGTCCCCGAAGGGAACTCGAAGTAAACCGGATTCTGCCCGGCGCTTCTCGCCCCCACGCCGAGGGCGTGCCCCGTGAGATCGTACGCGGCGGCGGCGCCGTTGAAAAGCTCGACGGCTTGCGGGCCCGAGGCGGGAGAAGGGGCGATCAAAACTTCGTTGAGGGCGATCGGGAGCTCAGGCGGCGCATCGTTCGCGACTCCGAGGGTCGGGGTGTTGTCGGACTTCCAGCGCTGGCTCCCCGAGCCCTCCTTGAGGATGGCCAGGGATCCTCCGGCGATCCGGCCGGCCAGGCTCGCGGCCGTCCCGGCCTGCCAGAGCCCCGCCTGCTCGGCCACGGTCTCGAACTCCTGGCCGGAGCTCTCCCACTCGACGAAGTCGATGAGCCAGGAGGGATCGTTGAGGGCGTTGAAGCCGAAAAGGGCGATGGAGCCGGCCCGGCTCAAGCTGGGCGGCGCGAAGCCGTCGCCGGTGTAGACATTGAAGTCATCCTGGAGGCCGCTGGCGCCGAGGTGGATTAGCAGGTACTCGCCCGGAAGGAGGAACGTGCCGAAAGGGATCTGGAAGGTGGAGGTCTGGTGGGCGATCCAGTAACCGCCGGCATCTTCGAGCGCGCCACCCGCATTGAACAGCTCGACGGCCATGTGGGCGCCGGCCGAGGCGCTCAGCGTCTGGCCGATCTCGTTCAACCGCACCGCGCTGCTGATCCGCGGCGGCGCGCACTCGTCATTGGCCAAGCCGAAGGAAGGAGTGCCATCGACGCACCAGTCGGAAGCCTGGTTGCCGGAGCCGTCATAGGCGATCGAGGCGCCGGGACGGTAGCCGCTGACGTCGATGAAATCCCCGGCCGTCCAGAGGCCGGCCGCCGACGCGCTCGCCTCACCGGCCTGGCCGGCGGCCCCCCACTGCACGAAGTCGATCATCTTGGCTGGATCGCTGAACAAGTTGGTCGAGAACAGGCAAATCGCATCGGCGAGCCGGAGGTTGCGCATCCCGGCAATGCCGGTGTAGAGGTTCTCCGGGGTGCCGGCACCGCTGCGGTTGAGATGCACGGTGATGATCCCCTGCGGCGTCAGCTTCGTGCCGTTGGGGAAGCGGTACTCGGCCGGCCGAAAGTAGAGATAGTGCCCGCTCAGATCGTAGGCCTCAGCGCCGAAGTTGCGGATCTCGACCAGCTGCCGGCCGGAATTGACCCCCGCCGGATCGATCTCGATCTCGGAAATCGCCACCTGGCCCCAGAGAGAGGAGCAGAGCCGGGAGCCTGCGAACCAAAATAAGAACAGCGCCAGGGCCGCCCCCAGCCCGCGGCCAACAACATCTTTGTTCCCTAGTTCAAGCCGGGTGCTCATTTTTCTCGAACTCGTCTCCAGATCCGGTGCTGAAAAACCAAGGCGAAAGCTCGTTTACCGGTCGCCAAATCCCAAACGGGAGTTTCAATGATAGTGGAAGCAGCGGAAAAAAGCACCCGCAAATTCGAGGACTAAGTGCCGTCTTTCGCAAAAGATTGTAGGGTCAG
>JACQVS010000156.1 GCA_016209605.1 Planctomycetota bacterium | reverse complement strand
CGCATGAGAAGAGGACATGTTCAAGCTTTTTAAAATATCGTCAAAATCGATACTCGTTGCCATTTTCGTCCGGGCGAGCCTCGCCTCCGCCGACTCACCGCCCGATCCGGCCAGCCTGGCCCCGGTTCCGGAGGCGGCCCGCGCCGGCTTCCACGCGGTGACCGAGACTAATCTCCAGGCCTGGCTCAAGTTCCTGGCCTCCGATGAGCTGGAAGGCCGCGGCACCGCCCAGCCCGGCTACGCCCTGGCGGCGCGCTTCTCCGCCGCGGTCTTCGAGCAATTCGGCCTCCAGCCGGCGGGCGACCAGAAGGATGGCAAGACCGGCTACTTCCAGGAGTTCAGGTGGGTCCGCCTGGAGCGGGACCGGGATGCTTCCTTGTTTGAGGTCCAGGATCAGAGCGGCAGGGCCGCCTTCCGGCTCGGCGAGGAGGTCTCCATCTCCTCGACCGCGACCGGCCAGGAGATCGACTGGAACGGCCCCTGGGTCTTCGCCGGCTTCGGCGAGGGGGCGGAGAGCGACTCGCCGGACGATTTCCACGGCTTTGACCTGAAGAACGCCATCGCCGTGGTGCTCCTCCGCAAGGGGAAGACGGCCTTCGACCGGAAGGGCCTCGAGGCCGCCGGCGGAAAGAGGGCGGTGGTGATCATCGATGAGCGCGCCAAGGATAAGAAAGGCCTGCCGGCGCGGGAGCTGCCGGAGTTTCTTGAAAAAGGTCCGGCGGCGCCCCCAGGAGGAGCCGACGTCATCTATGTCTCCAACCGGGCGGCGGACCGCCTCCTCGGCCCCTCCGGCTGGAGCGTCGCCAGGATCGAGGAGCGGGCCGCCAAGGGGGAGCGCGCTCCGCGATTCAAGTTCGAGGGGGCCAGCCTGCGCCTCCTCATCAAGAACAAGCGCACCGCCTTCCCGCTGCGCAACGTCCTGGCCCTGGTCGAGGGATCCGATCCGGTCTTGAAAAACGAGGTGGTGGCCGTCGGCGCCCACCTCGACCACGAGGGGACGCGGGACGGCAAGATCTTCCACGGCGCCGATGACGATGCCTCCGGCTCCGCGGGAGTTTTGGCCCTGGCGCGCGCTTTCGCCGAAAACCCCCATCGCCCCAGGCGCAGCATCCTCCTCATGCTCTTTGCCGCCGAGGAGAAAGGGCTGCACGGCTCGCGCTACTTCATCGAGCACTCTCCCGTGCCGCTCAAGAACATCGTCGCCGAGATCCAGCTGGACATGATCGGGCGTAACGAGGAGTCCCCCAACAAGGAGAAACCGGAGGAGAACACCAACACGGTCCACCTCGTGGGCTCGCAAAGGCACAGCCGCGAGCTGCACCAGATCATCCTCGAGCAGAACCGCAGCGTCGGGCTCAGCTTCGAGTACGACATGGAGGAGGTCTATTCCCGCAGCGACCAGATCAACTTCGGCAACGCCGGCATCCCGGTGGCCTTCTTTTTCACCGGCTTCCATCCCGACTACCATCAGCCCACCGACACCGCCGACAAGATCAACTTCGCCAAGATGGCGCGGATCGTCCGCCTGGCTTACTTGACCGCTTTCCACCTCGCCGACCGCCCTGAGCGGCCGCGGCTGATCAAGCAGGAAAAGTTCTGAATTATCAGCTCCTGGCCTTCTTCAGGCGCCCCTCGACGTCCTTCCAGTTGATGATGTTCCAGAAGGCCTTGACGTACTCGGCGCGGCGGTTCTGGTACTTGAGGTAGTAGGCGTGCTCCCAGACATCGAGGACGAGGAGAGGCGCCACGCCCCACTGGCCGAGGTTCTGATGCTTCTCGGAGGTCAGGATCTCCAGCTTGCCGAGGCCCGGCGGGCCTTGCCAGACCAGCAGGCCCCAGCCGCTGCCTTCGACCGCGGTCGAGGCGGCGCCGAAGTGGCTCTTGAAGGCGCCGAAGTCGCCGAAGTCCTTCTGGATCTGCTCGAGCAGGGTTCCGGCCGGCTCGCCCCCGCCTCCCTTGCCGGCGGGGGCCATGTTGTTCCAGAAGATGCAGTGGAGGAGATGGCCTGAGCCGTGGAAGGCCAGCTCGCGGGAGAGATGCTTCACCGCCGCGAAGTCGTTGCTCTTGCGGGCGGCCGCGAGCTTCTCCTCGGCGGCGTTCAGACCGTCCACATAGGCCTTGTGGTGCAGGTCGTGATGCAGCTTCATGGTCTGGGCATCGATGTGGGGCTCGAGGGCCTCATAAGGATAGGGAAGGGACGGTAAAACGTGGGGCATGGGCTTGCTCTCCTTTCATCAGAGGTTCAAGAACAGGTTCGATTGGTTTTTAAAACGATTGAAAACTTTCAGAATTCCATTTTCGCCTCTTCGACCGCCTTCTTGATGAAGGCGTCGGCCGCCATCTCCTCCTGCTTGTCCTGGGCTTCGCGGCAGCGGACGTTGACCGAGCCTTTCTCCGCCTCCTTGGCGCCGACGACCAGAATATAAGGGACCTTCTCGATCGAGGCGTTGCGGATCTTGAAGCTGATCTTGTCATCGCGGTCGTCGAACTCGGCGCGGATCCCCGCCGCCGCCAGCTTCCGGTAGACCTCGCGGCCGTAGGGAACCGAGATGGCCGAGATGGTGAGCACCTTGACCTGCACCGGCGCGAGCCACATCGGAAACTTCCCGGCGGTGTGCTCGATGATCGAAGCGATGAAGCGCTCGAAGCTGCCGTAGATGGCGCGGTGGACGACGATGGGGCGCTTCTCGGTGTTGTCGGAGTCGACGTAAATCAGGTTGAACCGTTCCGGCAGGTTGAAATCGAGCTGGATGGTGGCGCACTGGTGCTCGAACTCCCCGAAGATGTTGGGGGTGATGAAGTCGATCTTGGGGCCGTAAAAGGCCGCCTCGTTGGGATCGATCTTGTGCTCCAGGCGGTTGCGCTCGAGGGCCCGGGCCAGGGCGCTCTCGGCTTTCTCCCACATTTCACGGGTGCCGAGCCAGCGCTCGGGATGGTTGGTCCAGTCGGAGACGCTCAGGACACAGCGGAATTCGATGCCGAATGCGCCGTAGACCCGCCGCACCAGGCCGATCAGCGAGGTGATCTCCTCCTCCACCTGGTCGGGGCGCACGAAGATGTGCGCATCGTCCTGGCAGAACTGGAAGGAGCGGCGGATCCCTTCGATGGCGCCGCGGTCCTCCTTGCGGTGCAGCACCCCCTGGTCGTGGAGGCGCAGCGGCAGCTCGCGGTAGCTGCGCCGCTCGCTGCGATAGATGAGCATGTGCGCCGGGCAGTTCATCGGCTTCAGGCCGGCGACCTGGTCATCCTCCTCGCCGAAAGTGAAGAGCTTGTCGCGGAACTTCTCCCAGTGGCCGGAGGTCACCCACAGCGACTTGTTGTAGAGGAGCGGCGTGCGCACCTCGACGTAGCCGTTCGAGAGGAGCAGCCGGCGCATCTTCTCGGAAAGAAGGTTGTAGATCATCGTCCCCTTGGGAAGCCAGAAGATGGTCCCCGGCGACTCGGGGTGGTGCTGGAAGAGCTTCAGATCCCTGCCGATCTTGCGGTGGTCGCGCTCGACGGCGCTCTCGTGGCGGGCGAGGTCGCGCTTCAGCTCCTCCTTGGTCGGCCAGGCGATGCCGTAGAGGCGCTGGATCTGCTGGTTGCGCGAGTCTCCCCAGAGGTACGATCCCGAGACATTGAGGAGCTTGAAGTGCCGGCACCGGCCGGTCGAGTCGACGTGGGGCCCCTTGCAAAGGTCGATGAAGTCGCCGCTCTGGTAAATGGTCACCGCGTCCCCCTCGACCCCTTCGGCGGCGGCCTCCACCGAGCCGCCCGCCTTGGCCTCAATGAGGTCGAGCTTGTAGACCTGGCCGGCCTGGCGGAATAGCTCGATGGCCTCCTGCTTGGAGAGGACCTTGCGGACGAAGGGGACGTTCTCCTTGACGATCTTCTCCATCTCCTTCTCGAGGCGCGGCAGGTCCTCGGGGCCGATGCGGTGCGCGAGGTCCATGTCGTAGTAAAAGCCGCGGAACGGCCGGGCGATGGGCGGGCCGACGGTGAGCTTGACGTCCGGCCAGAGGCGCCGGACCGCCGCCGCCATGACGTGGGCGGTGGAGTGGAGCAGGCAGTAGTGATCGTAAGGAATTCCTTTGATTTCCGCAGGGGCTGCCGCGGCAGCGGCCGATTCCGGTCGACTCATATATCTTCCCCGAGGGTTTCTCCAGTCACCGTCTTCAATAAAAAAGTTCAGTAAAAAAATCGAATTTTAGGCGGGTTTGAAAAAAATGCCAGAAGAAAGCCCGCGCGGTAGAGGGAGCGGTCAAGCGTCCAGGGGGATTCTCTGGATCCCGGGAATCCGGTCGAAGCCCCGGTCGAAGGTGAGGAGGGTGGGGATCGAGTGGGCTTGGATGACGGCGGCATGCAAAGCATCCCGGGCTGAAAGATCCGAGTACTGCAGCACCAGATCCTTGGCCTTCAAAGCGATCCCTTCATCGACGGAGATCACCTGGTCAATGACTCCATAGAGCGCATCGATCGCCGGCTGGATCGCCTCTCTCCGGTTGATGGCGGTATAGCGATGGAGGATCTCTTGGATCACCTCGACATCGGTCGCCAGGCGTTCCTGGCCGCTGATCAGTTGCTCCAGAAGAACCTGAACGCGGTATTTGTTGGGGTGGGCGGCGCCCACGAGGTACATTGGGATATTGGAGTCGATGAAGATCACGCTTTCAACTCACCCGAGATATACCCCTTCTCGATTTCGGCGTTGATCTCCTCGATCGAGCCGGTGGGGAATTCCCACTTGACCGCCTGGCGGAGCGCGGTCAGCTTCTCTTGAGGGGAACGTTCGCTCCCCAACTTGGCGGCCTTCCGCAAGGCCAGGCGCACGAACTCGCCCAAGCTCAATCGAGCTCTTTTGGCCAGGCGCTGGATCCGCTGGTATTCCTTTTCATCCATGAGCACTTGCAATCGTTTACTCATATAATGAGTATATAAGGCTCAAATAAATGAGTCAAGATGGAGTATGATTGGATTTTTCAGTTCTCCCCCTGGTGGATGGAGATGAACTGTCGCGCCGGGATATCGGTCCGAACCGAGACGCTCCCGTCGGGCCAGCGCACCTCGATTTTCTCCGCCCTCTCGGCCCCTCCCAGGCCGAAGTGGAGGCGGGGATCGTGGGTAGAGAGGTAGGACTCTCCCACCGCCAGATCGCGGATCTGCCTCCGGCCTCCGGCGGTCACGATGACCCGGGATCCGATGGCGCTCTGCCCCTTGGGAGCCTCGAGCTGCACGGTCAGCCACGCGCCGCAGCGGCTGTCGTTCCGGAGGAGCAGCGGCGGCGCGTCCAGGCTGGTCATCAGCAGGTCCAGGTCGCCATCGTTGTCGTAGTCGCCGGCCGCCAGCCCGCGGCTGGACAGGACGATCCGGAAGCCGGGCCCGGCCTGGCCCGTGACCTCCACGAAGGCGCCGTTCCGGTTCTCGAAGAGCTGGTTCCTCTGCTTGTAGGCCTGGCCCTGCTCGGGATGGAGGTCGACCTGCGGGTAGATGTGCCCGTTCAGGACCACCAGGTCCTGGTCGCCGTCGTTGTCGAGGTCGGCCAGGACGGCGCCCCAGGAGAGCATGCGGTAGGTGGGCTCGGCGAGCCCGACTTTGGCGGTGACGTCATCAAAAAAGCCGCCGCCGAGATTGCGGTAAAAGGTCGAGTAGTCCTCCGAAAAGTGGGTGACGAAGAGATCGAGGTGGTTGTCCCCGTCGGGATCTCCCGCCGCAACCCCCATGCTCGCCTGGGCGGCGCCGCCGGCGTTGAAGGCGCACCCGGACCACAGCCCGACCTCGGTGAACTTCCCTTGCCCTTCATTGCGGTAGAGGTAATTGGCATCCGAGTCGTTGGCGACGTAGAGGTCCAGGTCGCCGTCATTGTCATAATCGCCGGCCCGGACGGCAAAGCCGAAGCCCAGAGCCAGGTCAACGAGGCCCCCGGCCTCCGCCGCCTCGGTGAATTTCCCCTCCGCGCCGGCGAGGAAGAAATGGTCCCTGGCGCCTTTCAGGCCGAAGGGGCCGAAGGCCACCTTGTCGATCCCCTTCCAGTCGAGGGTCCGCTCGGCCTTGAGGACCTCCTCGATGGCGCAGTCGATGTAGGCGGCGATGTAGAGATCCAGGTCCCGGTCGCCATCGGCGTCGAAGAAGGCCGCGCCGGTGTTCCAGCCGGGGCACTCCACGCCGAGGCGGCCGGCGGCGTTCTCGAAGGTGCCGTCCCCCCGGTTGCGGTAGAGGAGGTTGGAGCCGAAAGTGGTGATGAAGAGGTCCGTCCAGCCATCGGCGTCGACATCGGCCGCGAAGGCGCCCGAGCCCCAGCGCCCTTCTCCGGCCACGCCCGCCGCTTCCGTCACGTCCTGGAATCGGCCGCCGGGGAGGCCGCGGTAAAGGGCGTTGCGGCCCCGCTCCGCCACCGCGGATCCAGCCAGGCGCCAGCCGTTGACGAGGTAGAGATCGAGCCGGCCATCGCGGTCGTAGTCCAGGAAGGCCGCCCCCGTCCCGGCCGAGTCCAGGAGATGGTCCTTGCCGGGGCGTCCGCACCAGATAAACCGGGTCAGCCCCGCCGCCGCCGCGACCTCGACGAAGTGTAAGGCTGACGCTGGACTTCCGGGTTCCGCCGGCCGCTCCGCCGATTTGGCGGCGGGCGGGGGAGAGGCGCCTTCCTTTTCTCCGGTGCAGCCCCAGAGGCAGGCCAGCAGGACGGCGATTCCTGCCGGCGCCTGTTGTCTCACCTGGAAAACTCTCGACACGAGGGCTCTATTTCTTCTCCTTATTTCTTCTCCTTCATGAGGGCGCTCCAGGTGCCCTCCACCTTTCCCCACTCGCGCTCCAGAGCCTCCTTCTCCGGCGAGCGCGACAGCTGGCCGATGGCTCTGGAGGCGTCAAGGAAGCCCTTCTTGGCGGCGCGGGTGACGACCACGTACCCCTCGTCGTAAATCCCCTGCTTCTCGCCCTCGGCATTGTGGTGATGGCCGCCTTCCAGCAGCCGCTTGCGGACGCCGGCGACGGCGTTGTCGCCCTCCGTTCCCAGCTGAGCGACGTGCGCCGCCAGCTCTTCCACGGCAGAACGCGCCTCGCCGCCTTCTCTAGCCTGGAGCGATCTCAAAGCGCGCTGGAGCGCGGACTGGGCATGGGCGTATGTGGTCGCGAGGATGGAGCGGACCAGCTTTTCCTCGGTATGCTTGACGGCGAGGATGCCGTCAGCGAGCTTGTCGTAAGTGGCCACCAGCTCGGCGGGGGTGGCGGTGGTCGGCGTCCGGGTCTGGGTCGCCGCGAAGCCCAGGGAAAGCAGGGCGGCGGCGGCGGCGAGAACGACCCAGAGCGGCATGGTGAGAGTGCGGTTCATGATAAAATCTCCTTGCTCAACGGGTTGGTGAAGGTAACTTTTTCAAATGGGCAACTCATTGCGTCTCCAGGCCTTGCTCGCAGTCGAGCGGATCCTGGTCAGTCGGGTCGGGGCCGGGAGCGGGGAAGGGCGGG
>JACQVS010000155.1 GCA_016209605.1 Planctomycetota bacterium | reverse complement strand
CTCTAACCTTACTCTCATTTGCGAAAGCGAGCACTTAGTGAAGGATGCAACGCTGAATTGGGAGGGGAAAGAAATCAGTCTTGGCATTCGGTGGCAACGGTTAATAGAAAAGCCGCGCTGCGTTTCCAGGTACCGCCTGGTCGGCTTGGGGCTGTGACTTTGGTCATGGTTGCTTGGGTTTGATAATCGCTAATATTTTTCTGGTTATTTGCTTTTGCCTGAACGGCCATGGTTGGATCGCTGGATCGATCTGGCGCCGGGCGGGGTGAAGGAATTCTGAAACGGGCGCAATCTCGGCAGCCGCAAATTCTCCATTCCGCAGGAACGTGGCGGTCTCCGCCTGGGGCGCAGGCGCGCCGTCTGGTTGGCCTTGTGGCTGACCTTTCGTTACCTTTCACCGACTGGGCAACTTACAGGGTAAGATGGAAAGTCCAAACGAAATTTCAACAACAACTCTCGTGGCCAGAGCGCAGGAAGGCGATCGCACCTCGTTTGATGAACTGGTTCGAAGATACAGCTCCCGGCTCGAAAAGCAAATCCAGGCCCGGTTGGGAGCGAGGCTGAAAGCGAAGCTGGATGTCCAGGATGTCCTCCAGGAAACTTTCACCGTCGCCTTCCGATCGATCAAGAAATTTATCTGGCATGAGGAGGACTCTTTTTACCGATGGCTGGCCGGAATCTCCGAGCATTACATCATGAACGCTTCACAGAAGAAAGCATGGAATGAGATCAGCCTGGCGCGTGAGGTGGCAGTAAGCGATGTTTCGCCGAGCAAAGCTCTCCGCCGGGAGGAGCGATTTGAACGACTCGAGGCAGCTCTCGCCGGTCTGAGCGACGAGCACCGTCGAGTGGTGATTCTGGCCCGTATCGATGGACTCACGGTAACTGAAATCGCCGCCAGGATGGATCGATCCACTGGAGCGGTGAAGATGCTTCTCGCCCGCGCGTTGTTGAGTTTGAAGAAATCCTTCGGCGACACTGAAAGTTTCAACCTGCCCGACCAAAGCCTGAATGGGGGAGGAATGGACCGCGATGGATGAGCCCCTGAATTCTTTTAACGATTCGGCATCCCGGCAAGACGATGGTCGATTGGCCGAGATCATCGCGGATTACCTGGATCGACTGAACAGGGGCGAAAAACTCGATCCGGTGGCGATCCTGGCAGAATACCCTGAGAGCGGGCCTCGAATTATTGCCGCCATGGAGGAATTTGTAGGCCTCGATGTTTCAGCAGACA
Organism: Planctomycetota bacterium; assembly: GCA_016209605.1. Classification (GTDB taxonomy): domain Bacteria; phylum Planctomycetota; class UBA8108; order UBA8108; family JACQVS01; genus JACQVS01. Next base: position 6,153 of record JACQVS010000155.1, on the reverse strand, counting down.
GAAACTCACAGCTCTGCACCGGACCCCTTTGAAAGCTGGGCGACTACACCCTCCGCCGCCACATCGGCCGCGGCGGGATGGGAGTGGTGTACGAGGCGTGGCAGAACTCCATGGACCGCCGCGTCGCCTTGAAAGTGATGCCCAAGGCAGTAGCCGCCGATACCAAGGCTGTGGCACGTTTCATCCAGGAAGCCCAGCTCGCCGGCAAGCTCAGGCACCCCAATATCGTCCACATCCACGGCATGGGCGTGGAGGAGCAGGTGCCATACTTCAGGAGTACGTGGAGGGGGAGACGCTGGCGCAGGCGCCACAGGGCAAAGCTTTCAGCCGGCGCGGTCGTCTGTCTCCTGCTCGCGTTCATCGGGTGGTTCGCCTATAAGCGCGGCGAGGCCGAGCTGGAGGCGCAGCGCGCGGTCTACGATACAACGGTGCTGGACATCGCGGCGGCCCTCTACCGCGGCCAGCTCATCCTCGCGGGCGATGAGCTCTACAACCTCTACAACTTCAAGGGCCGGGGATTCAAGGGTGGCGAGGCTCAACGTTCCTGGAAGGACGCAGCGCCCCGGCTCGCCGCGGTGGCGGAGGCGGTCCCCGAGCGCCCCGAAGCGCGCTATTACCTCGCCCGCCTCCACCGCCTCCTGGGAGAGGAGGAGGCCGCAATCGAGGAAGCAGGGCGGGCCCTCGATGCGGATCCAGCGTTCGCCCCCGCTGAGGTTCTCCGGGAGGAGATCGCCCGCAAGGCCTTCCGTCTTGTGGACGAAATCCTGGAGGGCTACCTCAAGCGGCACCGCGCGGGCGGCGGCTGGCAGGAGTCCTGGCTCCTCGCCTACCGATACGCCCGCGACAAGCGCTGGCCCGAGGCCGCAGAGGCGTACGGCCGGATCATCCGCTGGCGGGAGGAGCGCGGAGCCGAACCGTACCTCGGCTGCGCTGTCGAGGCCATCATGGGGCGGGGGCTCGCCCGTTTGAGGAACCGGAACCTTGAGGGGGCGATCCGCGACTTCGCCGCCGCCCGCAGCCTCTGGCCTCGCTTTCCCGAGGCGGGGTTGCTCCTGGGCAAGGCCTATCACCAGAAAGGGGATCGCGAGGAAGCGGAGAGGGTCTTCGAGGAGGTCCATGAGGATAGCCTCAGGGAGGCAAGGAGTGAGCTCGCGACCTGGGTCGCGCTCCTCTACGCCCTTCTCGGGGAGCTGGGCAAGAGGGACTCTTGGCTCCAGAAGGCAGACGAGCCCGATAAGCTCCGGATCAGCGCCTTCTTCCACGGTTGGGAGGGCCGGACCGAGGAGGCCGTGGAGGCCCTCGCCGAGTACGAGAGGCTCGCTCAGGACTGCCCGGAGTGGGCCGTGGGGTACAGCGGCGCGGCGTCGGTCCTGGTCCAGTTGGGGAGGTACGAAGAGGCTTTGGCGAGGGCGGAGAGGGGCGTTCAACTTCGCCCTCGGAACACGCCGGCGTACGAGAGCCTGGCCTTCGCCCTCACGAAGCTGGACCACCATCGCGAAGCGCTAAAGGCGGCGGAGGCCGGGATCGATGCCCTGCCGGGTCGGATCGGGCCGGTCCTTACCCGCGGGCTCGCCCTGGAGGAACTCGGCAACATCGAGGTGGCCGCAAGGAGCTACTCTCAGGCCATCGATCTCCATCCGGATTCCCCTGAGGCCCACGCAGCGCTCATCGCGCTCCTGAAGCTCCACGGAGGCGCCAGGGCCCTTCCGGAACTGGAGAGGCTCGAGGAGATCCTCGCCAGGAATGCGCCGGTGAGCAGAAGGGGTGCCCTTATACAGGGGACGCTCTCCGTCCTTCGAGGAGCCTTGCCGGAGAAGAACGGCGGCCCCGGAGAAAAAGACGAGTAGCCGCGAGCGCAGGGGGCGAGTGTGGGAGTGAACTGGACGAATCATCGACTCAGCGACGAGCGTTATCCGTGATGCGAGGAGCGCTCGCCACAGACTAATAAAGGATCGGGACTTTGCAAAAAAGGCCGGACATTACTGAAAGTACTTCGAGAAGGAGGCTGCAATGGATCGAAATCGTGAAGGGGTCTTCCAGGATCAGAACGGCCGAAGCCTCAGGCTCGCGGTGGTCCTGGCAGCGTGGCTTCCCTGCATCGCCTTCGGGGCGGAGGCTTACATCGTCAAGGACATCAACCCGGGCTCCCAGGGATCGGATCTCATATTTCTCACCGCCGTAGGCGATCGGATCTTCTTCAGGGCCTCGGACGGTCAGAGCGGCGAGGAGCTCTGGGTCTCCGATGGGACGCCCGAGGGGACGACGCTCGTCAAGGACATCAAAGCGGGCTCCGAGGGATCTTCTCTCCAGACGCTCACCGCGGTGGGCGATCGGCTCTTCTTCGTAATCGCGGAACACCGCAGCTTGTGCAAAGGAGTGGGCCTCTGGGTCTCTGACGGCACGTCCGAGGGTACATCCAGGGTCCTGGACCTGGGAGACCTCGGGTGCAATCCAAAACTCCCCACAGTCATAATCGTCCAAATCCTCCCTCACCTCGACAAGCTCTTCTTCACCGCTCAGGACTCCCGATCCAGGATCGAGCTGTGGGCGCTGCCGCTTGAAACCGCGCCCCGCTTCCGGCGCGGTGACTCGAACGCCGACGGCCGCTCCGACCTCAGCGACGCGATCACGACCCTCGGGTTCCTTTTCCTCGGCAATCCCTTGCAATTGGCTTGCAAGGATGCCGCTGATACTAACGACGATGGTGACGTGGACGTCTCAGATGCAATTTGGACTCTGACATTCAAATTCCTTGGCGGCGTTGAGATCCCGTCACCTGGGCCGGACACCTGCGGAGTTGACCCCACGGCCGACGGTTTGCCGCTCTGTTCTTATGATCCGACGAAGTGCTGACAGGACCATTAGGTGATTTAGATCATGGCGGGCCGAAATTGAGCCCGGCCCGGTTGTCTTGAACCTTTAACTTTTACAACCAAGGCTCAAGGGAAGGAGCAGTAATATGTTGTTTCATGGAACCTATCGTTTGGCGTTTGGGAATGCGCTCAAACGATTTTTAGGCGGTCGATACGTTCACCTTTGGCGGACCGTCAAGAAGGCGCTTGCCGCATGGATAGCGGTCCTGGCCCGCTTGGCCCTCGAGGGTGCAGCCGACCAGAATGTCCGCTACGAGGTGCTGCACAACTTCGTTCCTTTCCCGAACGGGGAGGGTCCCGGTAACCTCATCCAGGGGAGCGACGGCAACCTTTACGGGACCACTGAGTGGGGCGGAAGCGCCGGGGCCGGAGTCATTTTCCGGCTGACCTTGCCTCTCCCGCAGGTCCCCGGCGACTGCAACCAGGACGGCGCAGCCGACCTCTCGGACGCCATCTGCCTCTTCGGGACGCTCTTCCTCGGAGATCCGGCCCGTTTCCCCTGCGGCGACGGCACTCCCGGCCATGAGGCCAACCGCAGCCTCCTCGACTGGCAGCCCGATGGCCAAGTGGACATCTCCGATGGCATCGGGATCCTCCTTTTCCCCTTCACAGGCGGCCCGCGGCATCCCCTGGCGGTGCCGGGGCAGGAGACCAGCGCCTGCGCGGCCATTACCGGCTGTCCCAGCGGCCCGCGCTGTCCATAAGCCGGCCGCGGCGCGGCGATGGATTGAAAGCAATGGCGGATCGCTGGTAGGCTGACCGTAGAAGCCCGACATCGGCTCCGGATGGGAGGCGGCCGCCGCCCGCTTCACTCATCGATTCTCTCCACCGGGGCGGAGCTGCTCCAGACGGCCGAGAAGCGGTAGGCGTGCTCAATGTCATCGCGGTCCTCGACGCCGCCAAAGTAGATCGTGGCGTCGCAGGTGTTCTGCGGCAGGCCCTCGGATCCTTCCCAGGCCTCGGGGCGGGCAGCCATCGGCCCAGTCTGTCCTGACCCGGTCGCCCAGATGGTCGTCTCGATCGGGGAAATCGATCCCCCAGAACTCCATCTCCAGCTCGCCGATGAAGCAGAAAGTGAGGCCGCGCTGCTGGTAGAGCCCCGAGCGGCCGTTATTGTCGCCGCGCCAGGCTCGCAAGTTGCCCGTCCTGGCGCTGGCGCGGGGCAACGTTCGGGAAGTTCCGCTCGATGCCGTCGTCCTTCCCGTCGAGGTACTTCGCGTAAGGGGACTCGCCGCCGCCCGTGCCGCCGACGAAGAACCTGAGCCGCGCCTCGTCATCCTCAACGTCGGCGAAGGGGACAGCGTCTCCAGGGCCGCCTCGACCTGGCCCGCTTCCGGATATTTGACACTCCCTATTTCACCACACTCACTATTCTCTCACACCTCGCCCCTCTCCCGAACTCATCCCACACCACGAGCGTTACGCGATATTCGCCTGGCTTCGAGTAGATGTGTGTTGTCACGGTTTCGGTCGAGGGTGGGCCATCATTGAAGTCCCACAGGACAGCGGCGATGTTGCCCGTGGTCGCTTTCGAGGTGCTGGTGAAGCTAACGGGCTTGCCGGCAGAGGATTCGTGAGAAACGGTGAAGGAGGCTGTTGGAGGAGGGTTGGGAAATGGCCTATTTGCGGGGAGCGTGTTGTTTCCGTTGCCTTCCACGGTACAGTCCTTGCACTCGATCGCCGTAAACTTGTCGGGGCTCACGACCGCGGAGCCCGCGTTGCCGGTGATCTTGCATCTCACGAAACTCATAGAATCCACATCGGCAGAGACGAGTTGAACTCCATGCCGCTGGTTGCCGCTCATCTCGCATTCTTCCAGTGTGAGTTGATGAACGTTCCACAGGGTGCGGAAGCCGTTGCCTTCATCCCCGGGATACCAGGGCTTGCCACGGCCAACGGTCGTGCCGAGGAATCTGCACCTGTAAAGGTAGTGATACGCGATGCCGCTGCTCTCGCCCTGAAACTGGGCTCCCCATTGAATGCAATTGCGGACGGTATTGTAGCCCCAGAATGCGTAGTTCTTGGGATTGACAGCCGAGACGGAGAGACCTAACTGTTGTCCATCGTCCACCACGTTGTCCGTATACACACAGCACTTCCCGATGCCCTCGATGCCGATGAACTTCACGACACCCGATTTGTCGCTGATGACGTTTCGTCGCACCGCGCAGCAGTCGCACCCGCCGATGCTGATCCAGTGGTCAACCTTGTTGTCTTCGATGACCGACCGGTCGCAGCCGCCCCACACCTCGATGCCCAGTCCCTCGCCGCCGGAACCTGTCACCGTGTTTCCCTGAATCACAAGATCAGTAGAACCGTCATCTGTGAGGATTCCCCCGCGGCCCGTGCCGCGGATGGTGTTCCGGAGTATGCGGTTTCGTGAGGAACCCCAGGCGAGTCGAATCCCACTTCCCCATTCGGAGTCCAACGCGATGTTCTCGAAGGTGCAATCCGAAATCTCGCTGTCGGTAACGCCGTTTTCCCGGGTTGGGTTGTTGCCCGAGAACAGAATACCGTGCGGCCCCCAGGCGTTGCTCTTCACAAGATTCCGAACGGTCACATGGTGAATCCTCAGCCGACGAGCTCCGCTACCACTGATGCCCTGATGGACGTTCGGATTTTTCTCCGCTTCCAGTGTCAGGTCAGCGACTTCCACATCCTCGCAGCCGCCAAGGTCTATCATCACAACTGGCTTATCTCCTGCGAAACGAAGCCTCGTCCCCTCCTGCCCTGCGCCGAGCAGCTTCGTCCTCGACTTTGGCTTGACGGCTTCGGTGATGGTGTAGCTGCCAGCGGGCAACTGCACAGAGTCACCCGGTTGCGACTGCTCGATGGCCCTCGTTACTCCCGTGGAATCGAAACCGCTTACTGCGATGGTTTTAGATTCTTCCTCCGCAACTTCTCCGCAGGATGGGGAGAAGTTGCGGATAGCTCGGTTGCGGGCGAAGCCCGCATTATGATGGACCGCGCTCATTGCCGCGCTTACCCACAAAACCATTGCTGAGCAGGAGAAGATACATTTCAGCATGCTCTGGTCCTTTTCAAATTGGCCTCTGGCGCTCACTGGCCTTTACCGGGGCAGGGGAAGTTGTAGAGGTGCGCGCGGGAGCTTTCCGGAAAGGGGGGGGGCGGCGGCTCGCCCGCCAGGAAACGGTAGTAAAGGATATAGATGGCGTCGGTGACCTCCAGGGCGCCGTTGCCGTCGGCGTCGGCGCTTTCCACGCAGCCCGGCGCTTCCTCTCCCAAAAACAGCCAGCTCAAGATGACGATGGAATCCGAG
>JACQVS010000153.1 GCA_016209605.1 Planctomycetota bacterium | reverse complement strand
CTTCCATCCTGACCCAAGATCAATCCACCAAGCAACTTATGTCCATCCACGCCCGCAGGCACTTCCCCGTCGGCGTCGGTTCCGGACACCCCAGCAGGCCCGCCGGCGGCCCCTGATAGAGCAGGTTCCCCCCCTCTTCCCCCCCACCCGGACCCAGCTCGAGGACCCAGTCGGCGGCGGCGATGAGGTCCAGGTGGTGCTCGATCACCACCACCGCGTGCCCACGTCCGGCCAACCGCCGCAGGACCTTGATGAGCTGCTCGACATCCAGCATGTGGAGCCCGATGGTCGGCTCATCGAGGAGGTAGAGCACCTTGCCGGCCGAGGTCTTGGCCAGCTCCACCGCCAGCTTGACCCGCTGCGCCTCCCCGCCCGAGAGGGTGGTGCTCGCCTGGCCCAGGCAGAGGTACCCCAGGCCCAGGTCCGCAAGCATCTCCAGGGAGCGGGCGATCTCGCCGTAGGAGCTGAAGAACTCCCTGGCCTCGGCCACCTCCATCTTGAGGACCTCGCCGGCGCTCTTGCCGCGGTAGGCGATCTTCAAGGTCTCGGGCTCGAAGCGGTCGCCGCGGCAGCGGTCGCAGTCGATATGGACATCGGGGAGGAAGTTCATCTCCAGCTTGATCCGCCCCTGCCCGGCGCAGCGCTCGCAGCGGCCCCCCTTGACGTTGAAGGAGAAGCGGCTGGGGCTGAAGCCCCGCCTCTTCGCCTCGGGGGTGCTGGCGAAGATCCTCCGGATGCTGTCCCAGAAGCCGACGTAAGTGGCCGGAGTCGAGCGCGGGCTGCGGCCGATCGGCTTTTGATCCACCTCCCGCACCGCCTCGACCCTCTCCCACCCCTCGATGGCGGAGCAGCCCGGGAAAGGCCGCCGCAGGCCGCGCAGGCGGTCGCGGATGCCGCGCTCGAGCACCTCCCGCACCAGGGTTGACTTTCCGGCGCCGGAGACGCCGGCCACGACGGTGAGCGCCCCCAGCGGAAACCGCGCCTCGAGCCCCTTCAAGTTGTGGAGGCGGGCGCCCCGGACAGCGATCCAGGGCCCCGCCGGCTCCTTCTCCTGAAGCCGCTGCGCTTCCGAGGCGATCCTCTGGGCGCGCTCACGGAAGTACCTGCCGGTGGCGGACTGCGGGTTGGCCATGAGGTCCTCGAGCCGGCCCTGAGCGACCACCTGCCCGCCTTGACGCCCCGGCCCCGGGCCGAGGTCGATGATATGGTCGGCCCGGGCGATGGTGGCGTCGTCATGCTCGATGACCAGGACGCTGTTCCCCCGATCGCGCAGCTCCTCGAGCGAGCGCAGCAGCTTCTGGTTGTCGAGGCCGTGGAGCCCGATGGTCGGCTCGTCAAGGATGTAGCAGGCGCCGCGCAGGTTGGAGCCGAGCTGGGCGGCCAGGCGGAGGCGCTGCGCCTCGCCGCCCGAGAGAGTGTCGGCGCGCCGGCCGACGCCCAGGTAGCCGAGCCCCAGGCCTTCGAGAAAACACAGCCGCTCGAGGATTTCAACCACGATCGGCCGGGCGATGGCGGCGCGGGGTCCGCCGAAGCGCAGCTTCTCGAAATGCCGCCGCAGTCCTGAGACGGAGAGCGCCGTCGCCTCGGCAATGCCGAGGCCCCCGACCTTGACGGCCGCCCACTGCGACTGGAGGCGGGCGCCGCGGCAGCGCTCGCACACCCGTTCGGCGCCGCGGGAGGCCAGGAAGGCCTCGATCTCCTCCTCGCGCCCCTCTTCCCGCAGCTCCTCCAGCGCCTCCTCGATGAACCCCCGGAGCCCGGGGAAGTCCTTGCCGCCGTCGAGGAGGATCTTCTGCGCCCGCGCCGGCAGCCTGGCCGGGGGCTTGGAGAGGTCGACGCCAGCCGCGGCGAGATCCACGAGGAAGCGCCGCCGCACCCCTTTGGCGAAGGGATGGCCCTCGAGGACGGCGAGCGGGCTCCTCGAGGAGCTCTCGAGCGGCACGTTCCAGTCGTCAAGGAGCTGCTCGGGATCAATCTCCAGCACCGTCCCGTAGCCGCCGCAGTCCGGGCAGGCGCCGTGTCGGGAGTTGAAGCTGAAGTTGCGCGGGTCGGGCTCGGGGAAGTCGCGCCCGCAGGAGGGGCAGGAGCGGCTGCGGCTGAAGACCGTCTCGGCCCCTTCCTCTGACAGGAACTTCACCACCCCCTGGCCGAACTCGAGGCCGAAGTCCACCGCATCGCGGACGCTCTCGACCGCCACCGCTCCCGTTTTGAACCGCCCCGCCACCAGGTCGATGTCGTGGGCGCGCTGGCGCTCCAGGCGCAGCTCGCGATCGCGCGGCAGCGCCACCCACTCCCCATCGATGCGCGCCTCCTTGACCCCCAGGCGCCGCGCTTTGCCTAACAAAGTGTGGTGGAAACCCTTCTTGCCGCGCACCGCTGGCGCCAGGAGCCGCCCGCCGCCCCTCGCCAGCTCGAACACCCCCGCTCGGATCTCCTCGAGCTGCTTCGGCGCCACCGGGACGCCGCAGTCGGGGCAGTGCTGCTCGCCGGCCCGCGTGTAGAGGAGGCGCAGGAACTGGTTGATCTCGGTCACCGTGCCGACCGTCGACTTGCGCCCGCCGATGGTGGTGCGCTGCTCGATGGCCACAGTCGGCGGGATGCCCTCGAGATGGTCGATGTCCGGCCGGTGCAGCTCATCGACGAACTGCCGAGCGTAAGGCGATAGGCAGTCGAGGTAGCGCCTCTGCCCCTCGGCGTAAACGATGTCATAAAGGAGCGACGACTTGCCCGAACCGCTCATGCCGGTGACGACGACGAGCCGGTCGCGCGGGATGTCGACGGAAATGCCGCGGAGGTTGTTTTCACGGGCCCCGATGACGCGGATGGCCCGCCCGTTCTGGCCGGCGCCGCTCGCCGCGCTTGCCGGGGCGAGCGCCGCCGCCGGGGGCTGGGAGCGCGCCGGCGCGGCCGGCTTGACCGGCGGCGCGGACTGCCGCAGCCACTCCCCGGTGATGGAGCGCGGGCTTTTCTCGAGATCCTCCGGCGTGCCGGCGGCCACCACCTCGCCGCCTCCCTCCCCCCCCTCCGGCCCGAGGTCGATCACCCAGTCGGCGGCGCGGATGACGTCGAGGTGATGCTCGATCACCACCACCGAGTGGCCGCGCTCGATGAGCCCATCGAGAACCTGGAGCAGGCGCTCCACATCGGCGAAGTGCAGGCCGGTGGTCGGCTCGTCGAGCAGGAAGAGAAGCTTCTCCCGCCTCGCCGCCATGACGCGAGCGGCGAGCTTGAGGCGCTGCGACTCGCCGCCGGAGAGGGTGTTGAGCGGCTGGCCGAGGCGCAGGTAGCCCAGGCCCAGCCCGTCGAGGAAGGAAAGCCTTTCGACGATCTCCAGATCGCCCGAAAAATGCTCCATGGCCTCGCGGATGGTCAGCTCCAGGGTCTGGTGGATGTTCAAGCCGCGGCAGCGGACCGCAAGCACCTCCTCCTTGAACCGCTTGCCGCCGCAGGCCTCGCACGGCAGGGAGACGTCGGAGAGGAACTGCATCTCGACATCGATGGCGCCGGCGCCGGCGCACTCGGGGCAGCGCCCGCCCTCGAGGTTGAAGGAGAACTCGCGCGCCGTGAAGCCCGCCTCCCGCGCCTGCGGGCTCGAGCCGAAACGCCGGCGGATGGCATCGTAGATCTTCGAGTAGGTGGCCGGGTTGCCGCGGGAGGTGCGGCCGATGGAGCCCTGGTCGACGAGGATCACCTCATCGACGAGGTGGAGCCCTTCAATCGCCTCGACCGCCGCCTCCCCGTCCGCCCCCTGGCCGCTCCGCCTCCGGCTGCCGCGCCCCTTCAGGCTGCCGCGATAAAGCACCTCCTCGACCAGGGTGCTCTTCCCGGAGCCGGAGACGCCGGTGATGGCGACCAGGCAACCGAGGGGGAAGCTGACATCGATATTCTTCAAGTTGTTGGCGCGGGCCTTGCGGATGCGGATGCACCGCTCCCGCCTCCAGGGGCGGCGCGCCGGGCGGACCGGGATCCGGCGCCGTCCGCTCAGGTAGTCGCCGGTGAGCGATCGGGCCTCGCGGCAGACCTGCGGCACCGTCCCCTGGGCGACGACCTCGCCGCCTCCGGCCCCGGCCGCCGGGCCGAGGTCGATGAGGTGGTCGGCCGCCTGCAAGATGGCCGGATCGTGCTCCACCACCACCACGGTGTTGCCGCGGTCGCGGATGGCCCGGAGGATTTCCATGAGGCGGGCGTGGTCGCGGGCGTGGAGGCCGATGGAGGGCTCATCGAGGACGAAGAGCGTCTCCACCAGCGAGGCCCCGAGCGCCGAGGTCAGGTTGACCCGCTCCACCTCGCCGCCGGAGAGGGTGCGCGACTGCCGGCCGAGGGTCAAGTAACCCAGCCCCACGGAGTGGAGATAAATCAGGCGCGAGCGCGCCTCCTCGATGACCAGCCGGATCGCTTGGTCTAGGGGGGAGGCCGCCAGCCCGTCGAAAAAAACGCGCAGCTTCGCCACCGGCATCTCCCACAGCCCGGCGAGGCTCTTCCCCGCCAGATGGAAGTAGAGCGCCTCCGGCCGCAAGCGGCTCCCCTGGCAGTCCCGGCAGGGGACGTAGCTGCGGTAGCGGGCGAGCAGCACCCGCACGTGCATCTTGTACTTCTTCTCCTCGAGACGTTCGAAGAAGCCGCGCACGCCCGGAAAGCCGGGGCAGCCGTGGAGGAGGTCCTGCCGCGCCGCCGCCGGCAGGTCCTGGAAGGGCGCGTCGACGGGAATCCCTCGCGCCTCGCAAAAGCGCTGGCAGGCGAGCAGGTGGCGGCGCCGCGAGGGGGTCGCCCACGGGCGGATGGCCCCGTCGCGGAGCGAGAGGGCGGGATCGGGGACGACCTTGGCGAAATCGAGCTCGATGGTTTTTCCGAAGCCGCGGCAGGTCGCGCAAGCGCCGTACGGAGTGTTGAAGGAGAAGAGGCCGGGGGTCGGCCTGGGGAACTCGAAGCCGCAGCCGGCGCAGCGCACGCCCTCGCGCCAGGTCGCGATCCCGCCGCCCGCTTCCGCCAAGCGGAGGAGGCCGCGGCCGAGGCGGAAGGCCTGGTCGACCGAGTCGGCCATGCGGGCGGCGCTCGTTGCCAGAGAGGCGAAGCGGTCGACCACCACGTCCAGGCAGTCGGCCTTGAGGTCGCCGGCGCCCAGCTCCTCGATGCGGTGCACGGCGCCACCGCGGGCGAAGCGCAGGTAGCCCTGCGCCCGCAGCGAGGACTGGATGATGTCCACCGACTCGAAGCCGCCGAGCGCGAGCGGCGCGAGCAGCGTCACCGGGAAGGCCGCGGCGGGGAGGGCGCGCAGGCGGCGCACCGTCGCCTCGGTATCGATGGGCGCGACCTCGACACGGCAGCGGGGGCAGACCGGCTTCGCGAAGCGCGCGAAGGCCAGCTTGAGGTAGTCGTTGATGCCGGTCATGGTGCCCACCGTCGAGCGCGAGGTCTTGATGGCGCCGCTCTGGTCGATGGCGACGGCGGGCGGGATGCCCTCGATCGAGTCGGCCTGCGGCCGCGCCATGCGCTCGAGAAACTGGCGCGTGTAGGCGGAGAAGGTCTCGACGTAGCGCCGCTGCCCCTCGGCATAGAGGGTATCGAAGGCCAGCGACGACTTCCCCGAGCCGCTCACGCCGGTGATCACGATGAGCTTCCCCAGGGGGAGGTCGAGGTCAAGGTTCTTCAAGTTGTTCTGCCGCACGCCGCGCAGGCGGATGCAGCCAGCGGTGTCGGCCATGCCGGACTCATCCTCAGGATTTCAGGAATCACGGTGAATTACGAATTGTGCACCAGAATCCGGCGCCGCGCCAGCTTGAAAATTTTCAATCTCGAGCGAACAGAAATAAGCTGAAAACGATCCCATTGAGGAGAGCGTGGGAGAAGGCGGTGATCCAGATCGCCGTCCAGTGGGAGCGCTCCGCCCAGTGGGCGTAGGTGAAGGCGAAGTAAAATCCGCCGATGAGGCCGGCGCTGATGCCGTTTGCCGGGCCGTTGGACCAGAAGTGGGCCGCGGCGAACAGCGCCACCGAGATGGCGATCTGCAAGGCCATGGGAGCGCGGCAAAGTCGCAGCAGGAAGATCACCAGCCCTTGAAAGATGAGGGTTTCGACGGCGGGGGCGATCAACACTGCGGCCAGGAAAAACAGGCCTGGAGATTCTTCAAGGTCTCGATCCGGCCCCGGCAGCCAGGTGCTGAGAAGAATGGCTGCCAAGGCGCTCGCGGTCAAACCCTCCAGGCTGATGCGCCAGCAGAACGGCCACGGCTCGAGGGCTCGATACCCCCTGAAGTGGCGGACGATCCACGGTTTTTTCGCCTCCGCGGGAAGATCGAGGCCCTCCTCGGCCTGCGGGGTCAACGCCGAGCCGCACTGACTGCAACGCCAGCGCGTCTTCTTGAGGGATAAAACGAGCCAGAAGGGAATCCACAGGCCGAAGGTCAGGGCGCTGAACAGGAAGTGGAAGAGATGGTTCGCCTCCCGGCGCCGAAAGAGAACCCGATCCTGGCAAGCAGCGCAAAATCCAGTCACCTCAACCACGACGTTTTCCTTGATAATTCATCCGAGGATCGGAAAGTATTGGACATCATTAATCCTTTCCAGTAAATGCTTTAACCCGACATTTTACGAAAAATCCCCAGAAAACTGTTGCCCTTCAGAGCGGAAAAAAGTAAATTTTAATACTTGGATTATCGGAACTTGAGGTAAATTGACTCTTTAATCAGGTAACCAGGGCCCCGGACACTCTGGCCTGAGTTTCGATGTCTGGCTTAATTTTAGCCGTTCCCTTAGAAGGCTAAAAAACCCGTCCGGCAGGACCAGGTCCTGACCGGACGGGCGGTATGGAGGTATAAAATAAAAGTTTTTTACGGCGCCGATTCTCCGGTTTAGCCGGCAGGAGCCGGCTCCCGCCATAAAACAGCCTCCGGGGTGAACGGGGCCCTCTACTCGACCTACGGCCTCGATGGTCTCCAGGATCGAGGCGCCGATGGGAGTACGTTCGCGTTAACGAGCCTTATACGTTGTCGTAAACTTTTTGTCAATCCTTGATTTCCACGGCCGCAGCACTTTCGAGCCCAATGAGGGGAAAAAACAGCGTCGCCGCCATGCTCAAGAAGATGCGCCTCCTGCGCGGGCTGAAGCAGAGGGAGCTGGCCCACCGGACGGGGCTCCAGCCTTCGGCCATCTCGCAGTTTGAAACCGGCCACCGCGAGCCTTCCATCGACAACTTGCGCAAGCTCGCCGACGCCCTGGGAGTCAGCATTGACTTTCTGATGGGCCGCCAGGCTCTCATCCCCTCGGGGCCGCAGCTCGAAAAGATCCTCCGCCACGCCCGGCAAATGACCCAGGAGCAGCTCGAGGAGCTGGCGCGCTTCGCCGCCTTCCTGTCAAACCAGATGAAGGCGCGGCCCCGGCTCTCCGCCGCTGGAGCCCTGCCCCCGCCGTCTTCCCGCGGCAACGGAGGAGGCCACCCGGCGAAGCATTGAAACTGTTTGCAAGGCGGTCGCGCTTCCTGCACAATAGGAAGTTTCCACATCCTCGTGGATTCACGATCCATGGTGAACAAAGTGTTCCGTCTCGCTGACCACAGCTCCGTCCTCACCGCCGAGGCCGTCATCATTGGCGCCGGATTCGCCGGCGCCGCCACCGCCTACCATCTCACCCGGCGCGGCCTGCGCGACGTGGTGATCGTCGAACAGGAAAGCCTGCCGGGCGTCCACGCCTCGGGCCGCAACGCCGCCATGGTGCGCCAGGTGAACAGCGACGCCGGCGTTGCCGCGCTGGCGCGGGAAGGGGCCGCCTTCATCCGCGAGCTGGCGTCACAGCTCGAAAAAAAAGAACCGGCCGGCTTCTTCCGGCAGACCGGCTCGCTGCTCGTCGCCTCGGGGATCAAGGCGGCGCAGCTCCGGGAGGATGCGGAGGCGGCCCGCTCCGCCGGCGTCCCCGTGGAGCGCTGGGACCGGGAAACGGCGACGCGTCAGTACCCGGTGCTGGAGGGCGCGAAGCTCGAGCTGGGCTGCTTCTGCCCGAGCGATGGCGTCGTCGACATCGCCTACCTCCTGCGCTGGTACCTGGAGGCGGCGCAGCGCGCCGGCGCCAGGCTGATCCTCGAGGCGGGGGTCACCGAGATCGCCTCGCGCCGCGGGCGCCTGGAAGGGCTGCGGGCTGGAAAGTTCGAGATCCATGCCCCTTTGCTGGTGAATGCCGCGGGCGCCTGGGCGCAGGCGATTGCCGGCCTGGCGGGTGCAGCGGACCTGCCGCTCCGCCCCCGCCGGCGCCACCTCTTCGTCAGCGGCCCCTTGAGCTGGGTGCCGCGGGACTGGCCGTTCATCTGGGACCTGTCGACGGGGCTGTACTTCCGGCCGGAGTCGGGCGGGCTGCTCCTCTCGCCGTGCGATGAAAGCGATCCGCTCCCCAGGTACGAGGCCAGCGACGTCTTTCCGGAGGCCCCGGAGATCCTCAAGGAGAAGATCGAGCGGCAGTTCCCGGCCCTAGCCAGCCTGTCCATCCGCACCGGCTGGTCCGGCCTCCGCACGCTGACCCCGGACGGCCGGTTCATCCTCGGCCCCGATCCCCGGCTCGAAGGCTTCTTCTGGGCGGCCGGCCTGGGCGGCCACGGCGTCACCGCGAGCTACGCCATCGGCCGATTGGCCGCCGACCTGATCCTCGACCCCTCCGCCAACCGCCTGAACCCCCACCGCCCCGGCCGCTTCGGCGGCGAGCCGGCCGCGCTGCCCCAGAAAACGTCCTGAGGGCCGATAATTCCTTTTGATCTCGCCAGCGCCGCGGGTATTAATATGCAGTGATATGCAGTGAGGAAACCGCGAATATGGCCAAGATCAAAAGCTGTCGTTTTGTCATCCCAAGTCTCATCTTTCTTCTCCTGGCCTGGTCGCCGCGCCAAGCCTCTCCGGGCGATGAGAAGCCGGAAGCCCCCGGCGAGCGGCCCATGGACTTCCGCCAGATCATTGCCCAGGCGAAGTCGAAGGTGTTTCCGGCGCTGATTTACGTCGCCCCCGTGGTCGAGGAGTTCAGCGGCGGCAAGCGCGAAAAGCGCGAGCAGGGCGGCAGCGGCGTCATCATCAGCCCCGAGGGCTACGCCGTCACCAACTGGCACGTCATTGAAAAGGCGGTCAGCATCCGCGTGCTGCTCTTCGACGGCCGCTTCACCACCGCCGAGAAGATCGGCGAGGACCGCGAGACCGACGTCGGCCTCTTGAAGATCAAGCCGCCGCGCGAGGCGGCCGAGCTGCCGCACGCCCGCTTCGCCGACTCGGGCAAGCTGCGGGAAGGGGAGTTTGTCCTGGCCATGGGCGCGCCGTGGGGCCTGTCGCGCTCGGTCTCCCTGGGGATCATCTCTTCCACCACCCGCTACCTCCCCGGACGCAGCGAGTACAGCCTGTGGCTGCAGACCGATGCCTCGATCAACCCCGGCAACTCCGGCGGCCCGCTCGTCAACACCGAGGGCGAGGTGGTCGGCATCAACACCCTCGGCAGCATCGTCGGCGGCGACCTTGGCTTCGCGGTCCCCGCCAACACCGTCAAGCGCATCGTCGACAGCCTGAGGAGCCACGGCACGGTGCAGCGCTCCTGGACCGGCCTGCGCCTGCAGCCGCTCCACGACTTCGACCGCAACATCTACTTCGAGGGGAGCGAGGGCGTCCTGATCGCCTCCGTCGACAAGGGCTCCCCCGCCCTGCGCGCCGGCTTCCACACCGGCGACCTCCTCCTCAAGGCCGGCAGCGTTCCCGTGAACGGCCTCAACTACGAGGACATCCCCGCCATCAACACCCTGCTGGGCGATCTGCCGGTCAACCAGGAGGTCCAGATCGCCCTGCAGCGCGACGGCAAGGATCTCGCCCTGACTTTGACGCCGCGCGCCAAGGGGAAGGTGGAAGGCGAGGACTTCGAGCTCAAGGACTGGAACATGACGGTGAAGGCCATCAACGAGTTCGAGACGCCGGCGCTCTTCTTCTTCGTCAAGGAGGGCGTGTACGTCCAGGGGACGCGCGAGCCTGGAAACGCCGCCAAGGCCGGCCTGCGCCGCGGCGACATCCTCATCAAGGTCGATGGCCAGGCGGTCACCACCATCGAGGAGCTGCAAACCGCTTATCAGAACCTGATCAACGACTCGAAGCGCGATAAAAAGGCGCTGCTGGAGGTCCTGCGCAACGGCTTGACCTACCGGATCGTCCTCGACTACAGCACCAGATACAAAGATTGATACGGGGATTGAAGGAGAAATCGAAAAATGTTCCGTTTACCGCCGCCGCAGTTACTGAGGTTTCTGGTCTTGACTCTTTGCACGGCCCTCGTTCCTCTCGCTGCCATCCTGGCTGGCGGGGATGAGAAAGATGATGACAAGCTGTCTCCCGCCAAGGCCGCCGAGGTGGTCGGCCGCTGGAGCAAGCAGATCGTTCCGGTCGAGATCTGGTTCAAGAAGTTCGAGGGCGATCCGCCCGCCGGCCATCAGCAGGAGTTCGAGGAAAAGCGTCCCATGGAAGTCGCCGCGCTGGCCGTCGATCCGGCCACCCTCTGGCTTCCCGATCCGGAGCTCGATCCCCGCGCCATCGCCCGCATGGCCGCCGGCGCGGACCGGATCCCCGCCCGCCTCCACGGCTACTTCCTGCAGGTTCCTGGCTGGATCCTGAGCGCGGAAAATCCGCTTGCCGGCGTGGACGCGTTGAAATTCGTGCCGGCGAGCGATGCCGGCGCCGAGGGCGACCTCCTCGGCTTGAAGGCGACTCTGGACAGCGGCAGCTGGACTTTCTCGGTGAGCCCGGTGGGGAAGAGCCTGCAAGTCCGCGGCCCGGCGCTGTGGTCCAAGGTGGAGGCGGGGCTGCTCCTGCTCACGGCCAAAGGGGATCCGGCCGGCTACACCTTTGCCAGCCGATTGCCGATCCAGGGGCAGCCGGAAAACGTCTACGCCAACCCCCTATGGCGCGGCGCCGATCTCGCCGCGGCGCCCGTCCTGACCGTTCAAGCCCTGGACAAGCTGTCGGAGCTGTTCGTGAAGAAAGCGGCGGGCCTGATTCCGACGGTGAAGATCATCCCCCGCAAGGAGGAGGAGGCGGATGAAAGCGAAGGCTTCCACCGCGCCTTTTCGCGCCGCTTCCGCGGCATGGACACGGAGCCCAACGACCTCTTCGCCAGCGGCCTCGCCGTCGGGCCGCGGCAGGTGCTGGTGGACTTCCCCCTCGACCGCGAGCTGGCCATCCGTATGGAGCAGGTGAAGGTCATCGCCGGAGGGGAGGAGCGGCCGGCCAGGTTCATCGGCGCCTTCAAGCGCTTCGGCGCCTTCCTGGTGGAGGTGGAGAAGGATCTGCCGGCGCACCTCGACCTCGGCAAGGCTTCATCCTATTCACTCTACCAGCCGCTCCTCGCCGTCTCCGCCGACCACGCCACCGGCAAGCGCCGCGATTGGGTGGATTTCAACCGCGTCAGCCGCTTCGAAAAAGGCTACCGCAACGTTCTCGAGGCCGTCTCCGCCCGCTTCCCGCGCCGCGGCGCCCTGTTTTTTTCAATGGATCAAGAGCTGGCCGGCGCGGCCATCGAAGTGCGGCGCGATGACGACGGCGACGAGAGCTTCCGCCCCTCCTTCAGCCGCCGGCAGTTCTTTCTCCAGCGCGGCCGGAGCTTTGTCGATTTGCGGCTTTTCACCATCGGCGATCTCAAGGAGCTTCTGGACAAGGCCCCGCAAAACTTCGATCCGCGCCTCGTGCCGCGGCCGGCCGAGAGGGAGAAGGACATGGTGTGGTTCGGCATCGAGTTCCAGCCGCTCAACCGCGAGCTGGCGCGAAACCAGGGGGTGGAGATCGCCACCCGCGGCGGCGAGATCGGCCTCCTGGCCCTGCACGTCTACCCCAACTCGCCGGCGGCCAAGGCCCAGATCGAGCCGGGCGACATCCTCCTCAGCATTCGCGACCTGGAGGAGCCGGAGCCCTACGAGCTTCACGTCACCGGCGAGGAAGCTACGTTTTCGAGCTTCATGGACCATATCGGCGAGGATATCCCCGATGAGGTGGAGGAGCAGATGCTCGCCCAGATGCCGGCCCCCTGGCGGTCGCCGCGCAACTTCCTCAACAACAAGCTCACCGAGATCGGCGAGGGGAACGAGGTCGAGGTCGCTTACCTCCACAAGGGAGAGGAGAAGAAGCTGCGCCTGAAGCTCGAAATCGGACCGCCCGATTTCGAAAACGCCCCCAAGGAAAAGCTCGAGGAGATCGGCTTGACGGTGAAGGACCTCACCTACGAGGTGCGCCGGCACTACCGGCTGCGGGACGACGCGCCGGGCGTGGTGGTGCAGAAGGTCGAAAGCGGCAGCAAGGCCGCGGTCGCCAAGATCGGCCCCTATGAAATCATCACCTCGATGAGCGGCCAGGCGGTCGCGAGCGCGAAGGATTTCCACCAGAAGTTCGATGCCCTGATGAAGGCCGGCAAGAAAGACCTCGAGCTCAAGGTCGAGAGGCTGGGGAAGAGCCGGCTGGTGAAAATTCGCCTCTAATCGGTCGCCGAATGATCAAGGTAAATCTTATGTCTGCAACTCACCAAACCAGGGTCCGGATTTCTGCTCCTGGACTCTTCCTTTTCCATTGCCTGTGGATACCGGCCAGCGGCGCCGATCCGGCCATTGACATCGCCAGAGAATGCCGTGAGCTGGTGCCGCTTTACAAGGAGCTTCCTCCCAATGAATGTCTGGTCGGCGCGCTGGCCTATCGTGAAAGCGATGGCTTGATTCTCGGCGCTACCTGCGGCAGGAAGACGATCTGCGTGTTCAGCTACGATCACCGGAGCTCGAAGGTCGCGCTGCTTGACCGCATGGAGGCCTTGTGGTGCGACGAGCCGAGGCTGGCTCTGGGGCCGGAAGGGGACGTTTACCTGGGGGCGAGGCGCGCTTACGACAAGCAGTTCGTGTTCGAGCGCTCGCGGGAGCGCCCGCACGTTCCCGGCTCTTACAAGCGCCGCGGGGGGGAGCCCCCGCCCGGCGAGATCAACGAAGAGGCTCCAGGAGTCCCCATCCGGCACTATTCTCGCGCCGGGAAGCTGCTGGGGGAGATCGCGCTTCCGGAATCGCTCGCGAAGGACGGCGCCGGCGCTCTGGCCGTGTGCGCCGGCGGAAAGTTCCTTTGCGGGCTCTCCTCGCCCGGCGGCCGGCTGTTCACGGTCGCTCTTTCGACCGGCGAGAAGAAAGACCACGGCGAGGTGGTCAACTTCCCCGAGCGCTTACACACGCGCCCCATCAGCAAAGCTCTCATTCCCGGCGGCGATGGCAAGGTCTACTTCTGCGGAACCACCGCCGGCGACAACTCTCTCCACTCTCTGGATCCGGCGACGGGAAAGCTCGAGAAGCTCGACCTCCGGCTGCCGGCGGTGCCTGGGCGGGAGCCCTTTGCCGCTCTCGAGGCCTTCGTCGAGCTGGCGAGCGGCGGCTTTCTCGGCGGCACCTCGGACGGCTACCTCTTTCTCTTTGACCCTGGCGAGCGGAACCTCGAGATCTTCGGCAAGCCTCTGCGGCAGCACCGCATCGTCGGGCTCGCCATGGGGGCGGACGGGCTGGTCTACGGCGCCGGCGGCGAGCCCGGCGGGCTGCCCAGGCTGTTCGCCTTCGATCCGCTCCGCCGGCGGCTGCATCTCGGCATGTCGCCCAGCGGCAATCCGCCGGAGGAGCCTCCGACCTTCGGAGAAATCGGCGCCCTGGCCGCAACCGCGGGCGGCACGCTGGTGTGCGGCGAGCGGGAGCGGCGCGGCTACTTGCTGGTCTACCGCCCCCGCCTGCGAAAATGGAAGGCGAGCACCGCGGGTGTGGATCTCGGGAGCTGCACCCGCGACCGCTTTGTGGACCTCGCCGGCGATGGCGGCGGCATCCAGCTCGCGCCGACATTTTTGATTTCCGATGCCATGGCCAGGAGCTCCAAGGAGCGGGAGGCGCTCGGCGGCAGCATATACGCGAAGAAGATTTTTCGCCTGCACTCTCCCTGCGCTCAGGCGGAAATCCTGTTCTTCGGCGGCGGCGGCAGCAAAGAGGCGCCCATGCTCTTACGGGTGAACGGCCGCGAGATCCTGCACGTCCAGGATCCGGAAAAGATGCTGACCGGCCTCTGGGACCGCGAAAGCGTTCCCGGAGATTACCTGCGGGAGGGAGAAAACGAGCTGGTCTTCAGCCGCGCCGGTTTCCTGATCGTGGATGCCGATGCCCCCGGCGGCGGCAGCTTCAAGAGCCGGAGCTTGGAAGGGCCCTGGAAGGCCGATGGGCTCGGCACGGAGAACCGGCTTGCGGGGGAGTACGCCGTTCGCATCCGATTGCGCGGCCATCCGCCCCGGGGCTCCCTGACCTCGCCGCCCATCGATATGGCGAGGGCGGCGGCCGGTGAAAAGGAAGGCGCTCTGGATCCCACCGTCCGCATCGAGAAATTGCGCCTGATGGCCGAGGCCACGGCGCCTCCGGGAACCTCCATCGAGCTCGAGGCGCGAACCGGTTCGTCGCCGGAGCACCTGCCGGAAAAATGGAGCGACTGGCACCCTGCCAGCGACCTGGGCAAACTGCCCTGGAAGCGTTTTGTCCAGTGGCGGGCGATCCTTCAAAGCGACGACGCGCGCCTCACCCCCCAGCTCAGGAGCGTCACGGTCGAGGCGGAGGGAGAAGTCTCGGGCGCCAACCGCGAGCACGTGCGGACAACCGCCGCTCCGGACAACCAGGTCGCCGTCTCCTCATACCCGTTCGACTACGCTGACCCCCGCCACCCCCGGATGCGCCACTTGCGGGAAAAATACCAGCTGGAAGAGGTGGTCGCGCCAGGCAAGACCGATGAAGAGAGGTTCGCCTTGCTGCGCCAGTGGGTGCGCCGGCAATGGGAAGGCTGGAACGACAGCAAGTACAAGTACTGCCCGCCGTGGGATGCCCTGGAGATCCTTGAGCTGGCCCCCGCGAACCTGGGATTGGGCATGTGCACCCACTACGCCGCCGTATTCACGCAGTGCGCGGCCGCCCTGGGTTACCAGGCGCGCATGCTCATCGTCGACCACCACTGCCTGGCCGAGATCTGGTCGGACCGGCACCGCAAGTGGATCTTGCAAGATCCCGGCCCCATGACGGGGCACGCGGTGACTTTTCAATATGAAAGCGCCGGCGCGCCGCTGAACGCGCTCGAGCTCCACCAGCGCTCCCTGGCCGGCAGCGCCAGCGATGTCGCCATCGTTCCCGACCCTCCCACCTCCGCGGCTGAAATGCGCCAGGGCATGGTGAGGGTTTACCGCCGCTTCGCCATCCCTCTCCGCAACGATCACCTCTACCGGCCGGAGCCGCAGGAGCTCGAGCACGGCTTTGACCATTACCACTGGGATGGCTACTTGTGGTGGACCGACAGCCTCGATCCGCTCTATCCCGAATATTCCCTCCAGAGCTCTCGCCCCGAGGACTTTTACTGGACGCTGAACCGGACGGTGATCCTCCTCGAGGATACGGAGAAAGAGGGCGAGCTCGCGGTCCAGCTCTCCGGCCCGATCCCCAACCTGGATCGGTTCCTGGTCCGCAGGGACGGGGGCGAATGGAAAAAAACCGAGCCGGCCTTCTCCTGGAAGCTGGCGGCGGGAAAAAATGTCCTCGAGGCGAAGGCGGTCAACACCATGGGCCGGGAAGGGCCGGCCAACCGCGTGGAGCTGGAGTACGTTCGATGATTCCGAGAAAAGTGTCGAGATGGCCATTATCGATCAAACGGTCCAGCCGGAAAAAGGCCTGGAGTGAGAAATTCCGCCTGGTTTTTTTATGCCTCCTTCCGGCCGCGGCCGGCCTGGCGCTTCCGGCATCGGCAGTCCCCGCCCAGACCCGGCTCGCCGGGAAGGTCCCCGAAAGGCTCAAGCAGCCGGGGGTCGAGAAGCTCAAGCCGCTTTTCTGCAGGGCGACGCCCGTCGCCGCCAAATATTCCAACAGCAGCTCGGGCTACACGGCCATGGTGGTGGGCCCCGATGGCCGGGTCTACGTCGGCACGGCCAATTATTACGACTACGGCTACTGGCTGGCTTATAACCCGAAGGACCGCAGCGTCGTACCCGTGCTGGACATCATGGCGGTGACGGCCGAGTACCTCTTCGACGTCAACACCCAAGGGAAGACGCACACCAAGCTGGCCGTCGGTCCCGATGGCAAGATCTACGGGGGAACCAAGCAGGGGCACGAGCTTTTCAGGACGAGGCCGGAAATCGGCGAGCAGCCAGGCGGCTATCCCGGGGGGCACCTCCTCTGCTTCGATCCCGTGGCCGGAATCGCCCAGGACCTCGGCATCTTGCGGGCGCAAGACGGCCTGATGAATTGCATCGTCGACCGCCAGCGCCGCCGCATCTATTTCAAGACCGAGCCCCGCACTCATTTTCTGATCTACGAGATCGATACGCGCCAGGTGATCGACAAAGGGCGCGTCGGCACCTGGAACCGTTACATCGATATGGACGGGCGCGGCGATGTCTGGATACCCAATTACGGCCGCATGACCCGGTATGACGTCAAGAGGGACGAGCTCGCGGACCTGAGAGTGGAGGTCGAAGGGGATGGCCCCGCTTACAGCGCCCCTTACGCCTGCGTGATCGGCGGCCGGGGCGGCGAACGCGGCATGAAGCTCTACGGGGGCGATCTCCGGAGAATCCAGGAATTCGATCTGGCTCGCTCCGGAGAAAACGCCGTCCCCATGAGATATGCATGCCGGGCCGTGCCGGAGCCCTATGAAAAAAGCAGCGACATCCACGCCATGGTCCGGGACCGGAAAGGGAGAATCTGCTGGCCCGCCGTCGTGAGCGGCAGTCCGGATCAACTCCTCATCATGCGCTACGATCCCGATGCCGGGAAGGCAGAGTGCCTGGGCTACGCCGTCGATACCGAACTCGAGGAGCACAAGGATGTCAAGAATCACACCGCCATCCAGGGAGCGGACATCGGCGAAGATGGCACGCTTTACCTCATGGGCACTTACCCTTACTACATCCTGGAGTTCCCCCAGCTCGCGACCGATCAAGACTGAATTAGCGCCTGTCCCTGATTTTATCACGCAGCGCCCGAACTGCCGGGTGCTCCGGATGGCGCTTCAAGTAGTCGTCGAGGACCCCCCTCGCCTCCTCCGCCTTGTCCTGGCGAAGGAGCCAGCGCGCCAGGTTGAGGGCCGCCTCCGCCAGGCCCGGCTTGAGCTCCAGGGCGCGGCGGAAGCTGGCGCCGGCGGCCTCCATCTCCCCCATCGCCTGCAGCACCAGCCCGAGGTTGTTGTGCGCGGCGGCGTGCTTCGGATGCCCGCCGATCACCTGCTCGAGCTCCTTCCGCGCCTCCGGGAACTTCCCCAGGCCGGCCAGGACCACCGCCAGGTTGGAGCGCGCCTCGGCATCCTGCGGCTCGAGGCGCAGCGCCTCCTGGAACGACTCCACGGCCCGCAGCTCCTCGCCGCGGTGATGATAAACCTCTCCCAGGCGCTTGTGCACGTCCGCAAGGAACGGCTCGGCGGCGCGCACCTGCTCGTAAATCGCCAGCGCCTTCTCCCAGTCGCCGCGCTGGGTGTGGACGCCGGCCTCGTTGAGGAGCGGCTCGGAATACCCCGGCCGCAACCGCTGCGCCTCTTGAAACTGCTTGAGCGCGCCCTCGAAATCCCCCCCTTGCGCCAGCGCGACGCCCAGGTTCGAGTAGGCGTCGGCGAAGTCGGCATCGGACGCGATCGCCCGCTTGAAGGCGGCCGCCGCCGGCTCCAGCTCCCCCTGGCCGAGATGGAGGACGCCGATGTTGTAGGCCAGGTCCGCATCGAGCGGCCGCTGCTGGAGCCCCCGCTCGAGGGCGCCGATGGCGAGATCGAGCAGCCCTCTCTCCCAGTAGCCCAGCCCGAGGTGAAAGTAGTCCCGCGGCGGCTGGCCGGAGTAGAAGACCCCTGGGAAAGGGAGCGCCAGGCGCCTGCGGTCGACGGTCTGGTGGAGCCGCACCACGTCATCGACGAGCCGATCCCAATCCACCGTTCCCTGGTAGATCTTGGCCAACTGGCCATCGAAGCCGATGAGCAGGCTGGTGGGGACCACGAAATTCACCGGCCAGCGCGCGATTTGATGGATCAGCATCCCATATGCCGCGAGAGCGCGGTCATCCGCCGCGGCGGCCAGGAAAGGGGCCCGGCGCTCCTGCAAGTAAGCCCGCGCCGCCTCCATGGCCTCCGGATCCGCTCCGTCCACGCTGAGAAGCACGATCTTCAAGCCGAGCTTCCGGACCAGCTCCTCCCGGCCCGCCCAGTCACGGATCTCGCGGTCGCAGGGCGCGCAGCGGCGGCTGAAGAAGTTCACCAGCGCCGCCTGGCCCCGCAGGCTGGAAATCTTCAGGGCCTGGCCGGCGAGGGTTTTCACGGCGACCTCGGGGAGCGGGCCCTCGGCCAGGAGCCACAGCTCCCGCCGGCCGCCGCCGGCCTCGGGCTCCGGCCCGTGCGCCCCTTCCGCCGCGAAGCCGGCTGCCGGCGGCGGCGCAGGGTCTCCCGGCGAAGCGAAAGGCTCCCCTTTCAGCTCGGCCCCCTCCACCAGCCGGTAGCGCCGGCCCGCCGGCACGTCCTTGAAGGCCTGCCTTCTTCCGGAGGGCCAGCGCACCTCGACTTCATCGGCGCGATCGGCCTTGCCGAGGCCGAAATAGAGCCACCGCGAGCTTTGCGAGAGGAAGAGATGCCCGCAAGTGACGGTCTTCGTGGCCACCCTGCCTCCCAGGCGCAAGGTGACGCGCGCCCCGATGGCGTCGCGGCTGGAGGGCTTGATCCCTTCGAGGAAGAAGGCCAGGGAGCGGTTGGCGCGCGGCGTGTCGTTGCGCAGGACGCGGAGCTGCGGGCCGCTGCGGTTTTTCAAGACCAGGTCCAGGTCGCCGTCGCGGTCCAGATCCACGATCGCGAGGGCGCGGCCGTCATCGATGAAGTCGAGGCCGCTCGCCGCCGAGCAGTTCACGAAGGCGCCATCGCCGGCGGCGAGGTAAAAGCAGTTGCGCTCGAATTCCGACCACGAGCCCCCCTCGCGGATGAGCTGGTTCACGGCCTCCCAGGCGTCGTCATAGCGCGCCAGATGCTTCCCGTCCGCCGGCGAGCGCGGCACGACCTGCCGCCAGAAGAAGCTTCAGAGGTCATCGTGCCTTTCCCCGGTGACGAAGCCGTTCAGGATGTAAATGTCCTCCCGGCCATCCAGGTCGACGTCCACCAGGGCGCTCGACCAGGCCCAGCGCCCGAAAGCGGCGTTGGCCTTTTCGCTGACGTCCTCGAAGGCGCCGTCGCGGCGGTTGCGGAAGAGAGAGTTGCCGCGGGCCATGCGCTGGTGGACGCCGGGATTTCCCCCCTCGCGGCGGCGGAACTGCGGCTGCGCCGCCAGGCGGTTGCCGGCCGACGACCACATGTTGCCGACGTAGAGGTCATCCCAGCCATCGCCATCGTAGTCCTGCCACTGGACGCTCATGCCGTTCCCCACATCCTCCACGCCCGCCTCCCGGGCGACATCCTTGAAGGTTCCATGGCCTCGATTCTGGTAGAGGTTGTTCTTGCCGAAATCGTTGGCGACGTAGAGATCCACGTCGCCGTCCTGGTCGTAGTCGCACCAGCTGGCGGCCAGGGAGTAGCGGCGGTTGTTGGCATCCATTCCCGAGGCCCTGGTCACCTCCTCGAAGGCGCCGTCGCCGCGGTTGCGGAAGAGGAAGTTGGGCGCGCCGTTATTGGCATCGTGATAGGGGAAGGGGTACGGCGAGGAGCGCCGCGAGGCCGAGCCGGCCCAGAAGACGTAGGAGATGATGTAAAGGTCGAGGAAGCCGTCGTTGTCGTAGTCGGCAACGGCCGCCCCGATCATGGTGGCGCGCCGGTCCTGCGCCGCCTCGAGGCCGCTCTCCTCCACCCGGCGGAACCGGCCTTTTCCATCGTTGTCGAAGAGGAGCAGCTCGAGAGAGGTGACGGCGAGCAGGTCCTGGTCGCCGTCGTTCTCCCGGTCGAAGAAGAGCGCCGCTCCGGTTTCATCCAGGGAACCCAGAACCTCGAGATCGGTGCAGTCCTCGAAGGTCCCGTCCCCCCTGGCGCGGTATAGGCGGTTGGGGAGCCCGGCCGCCTGGGCGATGTAAAGATCTTCGCGGCCGTCGCCGTCGTAGTCCCCGCAGGCGATCCCCTGATGGCCGTACACTTCGATGCCGCTCGCCGAGTCGATGCGGCCGCGCCAGTACTCCAGGCCGTAGCGGAGCTGCTCGCGGTAGGACGGAACGGCGCCGAGAGCCTGATCGCTGATCTCGGTGAAGAGCCGCTGCTTGAGGGCCGCCTTCTCGAAGCGCCGGACCTCAAAGCCGGCCATGCGCCAGGCCGCGCCTGCCGATTTCTCCCAGCGGATCCTCCAGTGGCCGCGGATCTGCAGGAACGGCGCCGGACCTTTTTGCTGGATCTGGCCGGGGTCCAGGCCGGCCTGGCCGTCCATTTCGAAGAGCACCTCCGTCGAGAATTGCGGCGGATCATTCGACAGCCGGTCGGCGCGGTAGGTTTTGACCTGGATTTTGGCCACCTTCGAAAACAGCGCCCCCAGCCTCTGGAAAGCGGCGGGGAACGCCTCCCGGCCGAGCCGCTCCGTCCCGGCCCCCTGGCCAGGAAGCCAGAGCCAAGCCGCGGCCAAGTCGTTCGAGAGCACCGGCCGCAGAGGCTCCGGCAGCGGCGCATCGCCCGCAAAGTGCTCCGCGAGCAGATCCTTCACGGACTCGGCGCCGCCCGCTTTCCCAAGGCCGGCGGCCAGCTTCTCAAGGATTCCGGTCAGCTCCTCGCTGGTCCGCTCGCTGGTCCACTCATCGCGGCCGCTTTCAAGCTTGGAGAGAAAGGCGTCGAGCGGCCACTTGCCCGGCTCGCTCAGCTTGGGAGTGGGAATTTGCAGGTTCCCGTCGCTCCGAGGCGCCGGCTGGGCCGCCGGTTTCTCATCGGCTGCAGTCCCAGCGGACAGCAGCAAGGCGATCGAAAAAATCGTGCTTTTGATATTCATGGTCAAGGTGGAGTAAAATAAATTCGGCGAGCTCATTTTACTCGATCTTGTTCATGATAAAAAAATTTGAACATAAATCCAAGCGTGAACAAACCCTCTCCCGGGCTTGGTCGCTCCTTCACGACTCTGGCAGCGACGCCGACCTGGCGGCGGCCATCCAGCTTCTGGCCCGGCACCTCGCGGCCCGGCCGCGCGATGCCGAGGGCTTTTGCCTGCTCAGCGAGGCGCTTCTCGCCCGCGGGCGGGCCGATCAGGCCCACGAGGCGGCGCTGGAAGCTCTGAAATGGGCCCGTCCCGACGATGCCGAGCCGTATTTCCGCGCCGGCCTGAGCCTCTTCGAGCTGGCCGGGAAGCCGGACGAGGAAGGGCCGGCGTCCTTGAGCCGGCGCCTCGATCCGGTCTTGCACTTCCTCGAAGCGGCTCTGGAAATCCCGCCGGCGCGCCACCTCGAGCTGATCGAGGAGGCGCTGGCGATGTTCCAGGACGCCATCGAACGCCGCCACCCCTCCTGCGGCCCCCATTTCTGGGCTGGGCTCTGCCTCCTCAATCTGGGCCGGACGCTCGAGGCTCTGCGCGCTTTCGAGCAGGCATCTGCGCTGGAGGGGACGCCTGCCGCCCTCGCCGAGGCGTGGCTCCTCATGGGCTTGACGCTGGAGGAGCTGGGGCGCTTCAAGGAGGCCGGGGAGGCCTATCGCATCGCCCTGGCGCACGCCCCCGATCACCCCGGCGCCAGGCTCCGCCTCGAGTGGCTCGATCCGGGCGCCCGCGAAGGATTCCTCGAGGCCTCGGCGGTTCGCGATCTGTGCCGGCGGATTGAACGCGAGCTGGAGGAGAAGCTGGAGTCCTGCCCGAAATTGCCCCCCGCGGAGGAAGGCGATGCCGGCGCGGAGGGGCCGGCGGGAGAGGAGGAGTGCGGGCCGGACCTCCCCGAGGCCTGCAGCGGTAAGATCGAGATCGCCCGCGCCTGGGCCAGCGAGCGCGGCCTCGACCCGGCGAAGCTCGAGCGCTTCCTCCTGTATCACGGGGCCGTCTGCGACTGCGAGGTGGTGCTGAATCTGGAGGCGCGCCTGAATTTGGCGCCGGAGGGAGGCCTCATCGAGCCAGGACCGGGTGGTCCCGCAGGTTGAGCTCCCTCGCCCAGCGCCGCGCCACCTCGATGGCGGGGTCCTCCTCCTCGAGGCGGGACTCGAAGCGGCCGTGGTAGATGTTGCCGGTGTGGCCGTCGATGGAGATCCAGTCCCCCTCGGTGAAGCGGTAGCTGCCGACGCGCACCAGGTCCTCGTTCTCGTCGATCTCGAGGGGATAGCAGCCCGTCAGGCACACCTTGCCGAGGTGTCGGGCCACCACGGCGGCGTGGGAAGTGCGGCCGCCGCTGGCGGTGATGATGCCGTCGGCGGCGATGATCCCCGGCAGATCCTCGGTGCGGGTCTCGGGGCGCACCAGCACCACCGGCTCCCCCTCCCTCTTCAGGCGCCGCGCCTGCTCGGAGTTGACGGCGATGCGGCCGGAGAGCGAGCCCAGCGAGGCCACCTCGCCGCGGGCGATGGCGTTGATGTTCTCGGGCAGTTCGAGGCGCGGCTGGCGGATCTTCGAGAAGGGGACCTCGTGGATCCGGTCGAGCGCCGTGGCGCGGGTGATGATGCCCTCCTCCGCCAGGTCAACGGCGATGCGCAGGGCGGCGAGGGGCGTGCGCTTGCCGTTGCGGGTCTGGAGCAGGAACAGCTTGCCGTTCTGGATGGTGAACTCCATGTCCTGCATGTCGGTGAAGTAGTTCTCGAGGATCCGCCCGTACTCGAGGAGCTGCTGGTACAGCTTCGGGAAGGTCAGCATCAGCTCCTCGCCGCGGTCGGGATCGATGCCGCCGCTGACGATGTCCTCTCCCTGGGCGTTGAGCAGGAAGTCGGCGTACAAGCCGCGCTCGCCGGTCGACGGGTTGCGGGTGAAGGCGACGCCGGTCCCGCTGGCGTGGCCGAAGTTCCCGAACACCATCGCCTGCACGGTCACCGCCGTGCCATCGTCATCGGGGATGCCGTGGAGCTTGCGGTACTCGACGGCCCTGGCCCCCCTCCACGACTGGAAGACCGCCTCCACCGCCTCGACGAGCTGCTGCTGCGGATCCTGCGGAAAGGGCTTGCCGGTCGCCTCTTCGAAGATGGCGAGGTAGCGCAGCGCCAGCTCCTGGTGCCCCTCGACGTCGAGCTCGCGGTTGAGGACGGCGTTGCGGCGCCTCTTCTCCTGCGCGAACGCCTCATCGAAGCGGGAGCGCGGGATCTTGCGGACGATGGCGCCGAAACTGGCGATCAGCCGGCGGTAGCTGTCCCAGGCGAATCGCGGGTTGCCGGAGAAGGCGGCGATCTTGTCGACGTTGCGGTCGTTCAGCCCGACGTTGAGGATGGTCTCGAGCATGCCGGGCATCGACGAGACCGAGCCGCTGCGCACCGACACCAGAAAGGGCCTGGTCGGGCCGGCCAGGGAGGTTTCCCAGCGGTTCTTGAGGTCCATGAGGGACAGCGCCAGCTGCTCGGGAAGCTCCTTGGGAAGCCGGTAGTCGAGGTAATAGCTCCGGCAGACGTCGGTGATGACGATGAACCCCGGCGGCACCGGCAGCCCCAACCCGGTCATCACCGCCAGGTGATGGCCCTTGGCGCCGATGCTCTCCTTCTCCGGCGGCGGGGCGGAGCTGGCGCCGGCGCCGAAGGGGTAGATGGGATGGGCTTCGATCAACTTAACCATAGCTTCGCTCCATGGCGGTGTAAGCGAGATCGTGGATGAGGAAGCCGGCCCGGCTCAGGGCGTTGATGGCCTCCTCCAGCGCTCCTTCCAGCTCCCGCAGCGCGATGACCAGCCGCGGATCGCCCGGCGTCGAGAAGAACTTCCACCGGAACATCCTCTTGAGCCGGTCTCCTTGATGCTCGGTCTGCTTGAGTTCGTTGATGGCATCGAACAGGGCCTCGCCGATCCCCCCCCCCCACCAGCTCGCGGTAATGATGGATGATTTTATAAAAAAGCTGGGTGGCCCGCAGCGCCAGCTCGGCTCCCTCCTCGATCATCGCCAGCAGCTCCGGCGTAATGGCTTTTCCAGCGTAATGCTCCTCGAAGGCTCGCGCCAGGTCGGCGGCGTCTTCCATGGCGTCCATGGCATCGTCGACGTACATGGCCACCGCCAGGAGCGGCTGGGGGTCCTTGATGCCCAGCTTGCGGATGCGGTTGAGGCGGTCATCGGCCCGCTCCTCCCACTTCTGGATGCGCTCGCAGCTGCGGGTGATGAGGCCGAGGTTCGGGCGGCTCAAGGCCCGCAGGGCGTCGCGCAGGGTGAGTCCGGCCTCCACTCCCAGGCTGGCCATCTCCAGCAGGAGGTCGTCGGCCCGCCCGGTCCGCTTCTGGGCGCGCATGAGGAGCTGGCAGCGCAGCCGGTCGACCAGCAAGATGCGCGACTCCTGGCGGTCGCAGGTCTCCCGGCTTATGCGCAGCGCCTCCTTGATGAACTCGATGGAACCCTCCTTGCCGAGAATCGAGCTGAGCGGTTCGCCCCGGCGGACGGTCCCCCGCGGCAGGGCCTCGAGCACCTCGTAAATCAGCTCCTCGTCGCCGTAGTTGAGGAAAGCCATGAAGCCGATGCGCTCGCGCGCCGCCCAGAGGAGGGCATCGGCGGCGTCGCTGCCCCGCAGGAAGGTACGCACCCGCTTGCGGGCCTTGTTCCAGTCGATCAGGAAGACCAGCATGCTGCCGATGGCCCGCAACGCCGTCGCGGCCTCGGCGGCCTCCGAGAAGTTCAGGAGGCCGCGCAGCAGGATGAAGTTGCTCTCGGCCAGCTCCGAGGAGTAGCGGCTCTCGGTCTTCTTCCAGCGGATGGGCAGATCGCTCAGCATGTCGATGAAGAACTGCACCCGCTTGTCGTGAACATCGGTGTAGGTCAGCTCGAGCTTGCCGTCCTCGATCTCCAGCAGGACGACGTGAGCGTCGGTCTCGCCGATGTCGTTCTGGATCATCAGCTTCGTCCCCAGGCGCACGGCCGTGGTGGAGAGTCCCTGGTGGCCGCCCTTCAAGTGGAAGGTCGAATTGACCCCCTCGGTGAAAGCCTCCACCAGGCGGCGGTCCTCCGGGGTCAACCCGAGGGCATCGGCGCCGCCGATCTTCTCCTGCTGGCCGCTGAGCTCGGCGATCAGGCTGTTCAAGGCCTTGTGGGCATCCATGACCACGAGATGCAGGCTGTCCTCGCGGGCGCGGTCCGCCGAGGTGAAGCGGCCCACCAGCTCGAGGGGCAGCACCAGCGGGCCGGAACCGCCCGCTCCCTGCGGCCCTTCGGCTGGACTCTCTCGCGATGCGGCCCCTTCCCCCTCGGGAGGCCGCTCCTTCTCCAGGCCGGCTTCCTCGGCCAGCGGCTCCCAGCGGGGGTGGTTGCCGTCGAGATAAGGGCGGCAGATCGATACCAGGTTCTTGAGGCGCTCCTTGAGGGCCTGGCCCTCGTGGCGCCGCGCCAGGATCAGGGGATCGCACATGCGGAAGGTCTCTCCGAGCGCCATCGCCAGGATGCGGTCGCCGCCGGGAATCTCCAGGAGGCCGATGCCCTTGAGGATGGTGTGGGGAATGGCCTGGTCGAGATCGGGATCCTCGATGCCGGCGCGCTTCCTCTCCACCGACAGGTCGTCAGGATTGGGGGCCGGCTCCTCCGCCTGGACCTTGGCCAGCTGCAAGAGCGTCAGCAGGTACTTCACCCGCTCGTTGGCCTGCAGCGATCGCCGCACTTTCTCCATGAGCAGGAGCTCGGAAGACCCGCCGCCGAGAACCTCGAGTATTTTCGATTTGCTGACCATGATCCCTCGCCGCTAGCACACCAGGGCTGAATTAGCTCGGTTGCGGGCGAAGCCCGCATTATGGAGCCGAATCGCCGCGCGATTCATTTCAGCGCAAAACACGTGCCATGCCGGTATTTTAGCATCCCACGGGGAAAAGTCATAACCGCGGGGAGGCCAGGGATTTTGCAGGGACAAAATCTTTCCCGTAATTGGGGGAATTTTCGCTACTCGCAGCCGTTGAGGTCATCGTCCAGGTCCGGCGCGGCCTGCCGGAAAGGGAGGGGGGGCTCGGCGCCGGCGGTGAAGAGGTATCCCAGAAGCTGGAAGGCGTCGACGATGGAGAGCACGCCGTCGTCATCCACATCCGCCGCCTCCGCGCAGGCGAGCTGCCCTCCGGCAAAGAGCCCTCGCAGGATCGACACCGCGTCGCTCACGGTCAAGTCGAGGTTCCCGTCGACATCGCCGCGGGTGAAGGCGGCTCCAGGAGCCGAGTAGATCAGCTCCGCCGAGAGGGACATGTCGGTGCTGTCGAGGGAGGCGTTGTGGACCTCCACGGCGAGGACGTTCTTGCCGCGCCGCAGTTGATGGCGGAACTCCAGAATGTCGATCTCGTCGTCAAAGGTGCCGGTGGATCCCTCGATCTCGTGCTGCCCATCGGCGGGCTCGTCGAAGCGCGGCGGCCGGCCGGTGACGTTGGCCCGAGCCACCTCCTGGCCGTTCAACCAGGCGACGAAGCCGTCGTCGTAGCGGATGCGCAGCCTGAGGAAGTTGATCCGCTCGCCACCGCCGGCCATCTCCCACTCGGTGCGGGCGTAAAGGGTGAGGCTGCGGTTGAGCACATCGATCGAAACGTCGGTGGCGTCGTCGCCGTCGCCGTAGCCAAGGCCGCTGCGGCCGGTCTTCCAGTCCTCGTTGATCGGATTGAACTCGGGCAAGGTCCAGTTGGCCGGCGGCGGCGCCGTGCCGGCGGCGTACTGCCAGAAGTCCCCCTCGCGCACCAGGTCGTAAAGGAGCGGCGGCTCGTAGGTGTAGCCCCGCGGCGCGGTGAAGGAGCCTTGAGCCGCCTGCACCGTGACGTCGACCGCCTGGTTGGCGGGCCCGGCCGGCGCCACGGCCTCGAGTTCCCAGCGCTCCAGCACTTTCACCGCCGCAGCCTCGGCGGCGCCAAAGCGCACCGCCGGCGGCCGGGCCGCCGAGAAGCCGGTTCCGAAGAGGCGCACGGCGTTTCCGCCGCCGCTCGGGCCGTGATCCGGGTCGATGTCGGTGATGGCGAGGGCCGGAAAGTTTTCGACCGCCGCCCACTGCGGATCGGCCTCCTCGACGGCATCGGTGGCTCCGAGCACCAGGGTATGCTTCCCCGGGCCGAGGTCGCGGGCCTCCTGGCCGATCCCCTCCGAGAGCGGCCAGGAGGACTCCAGGCCTTCGCCTGCCCGCAAGCCGGCGAAGGCGTATCTGCGGATCTCCAGCGCCGTCCGCTCGGCGCCCCAGACGCGGATGGACTGCAGCTGGCCAAGGAAAGGCACCGGCAGGCCGCCCGAGAAGCCGTTCCCCAGCCGGAAGCGGGTTCCAGGCTCCAACCGCATGGCCAGAGCATCCGAGGCTGCCAGGGCGCCGTCGAAGTAAAGCTTGCGGCCCTGGGGCGAGAAGGTGAAGGCCAGGTGATGCCACTGGCCGGCGCCCAAGGAGAGGCCGGTAGCGGCGAGGTTGCTGGGCGTGCCCTCCACCCACGTCCGCGCCCGCACTTCATTGTTGCGCGCTTCGATCCGGAAGGCGTTCGTGCCGTCCGGCGCCTCCACCGCCAGCACGATGCGCCAGAGGTTGAGGAAGTCGCTCCCGCGCAGGAACCAGGCCTCGAAGGTCCCCTGACCGGCGAGCTCGCCGTACCGCTCCGCTGTCGCCACATCGAGCAGGCCGTCGAACGCCAGCGCCGTCTCCCCGCCGCCGGAGTAGCGGTAGGCGTTCGGGAGGACGACGCGGCCGCGCGAGTCCTCGACCTCCACCGCCACCAGGCCGGGGAGATCGCCCGCGGGAACGGCCGCCTGCAGCTCGGCGGCGCTGATCACCCCCACTTGCGGCGAGGCCTTGCCGCCGAAGCGCACCGCCGGAGCCTCCTCCGGATTGAAGCCGCCGCCTCGGATGGCGACGGTGTTGCCGCCCTCGAGGGGGCCGAAAGCCGGCTCGAGGGCGGTGACCACGAAGGGATAGGTCGACAGCTCCGCGGAAAACGACAGGTCGGTGCTCGTCAAGTTGATGTTGTGCACCTCCGCGGCGAGGACGTGCCGCCCCGGGACGAGCAGCTCCTCGGCGCCGAGGACGGGGATGGCCTCGTCAAAACCCGCGGCGCTGGTGATCTCGTGATCGGCGCTCGCGGGGTCGTCAAAGGCCGGCGGCGCGCCGTCAACGTTGCGCCGGGCGAATTCATCGCCGTCGAGATAAGCCACGAAGCCATCGTCAAAGCGGACGCGCAGAGTCCAGGTGAAGCCCTTCATGTTCTCCGGGATGACGAACTCGGTGCGCAGGTAGACCGCGAGGTAATTGTTTTGCATGTCGCCGAGCACCGTCGCATCGTCGTTGTCGCCGTAGCCAATGCCGGTGGGGCCGGTCTCCCAGCCCGCGGCCTCGAACTCCGGCGTTGCCCAGTTGGGCGGCGGCGCCTCGCGCCCGCGGAAGAAGCGCCAGTCTTCCCCCTGGGGGACGAGGACGGTTTGAGCGCTGGCAAGGACGGCGAAAAAGCAATGCACGGCGGCGATGGAGAAAATTCGGCGCATGGGCGGAGGCCTCCAATTCAACAAGTGCTTGGCACCCCAAACCTGGTTCAACTGATATTAGACTAAGAAAATGAGTGACTGTCACTAATTTTTGCAGGCGCCGGCCTCGCATCCCAGGCCCGGGGGGTCCGGATCGGGGCCGCAAGCGGGGAATGGGGCCGGCGGCAGGGGGGAGCCTCTCAAGAAGAGGTATTGTAGAAGGGCGATGACGTCGGAGAGGTCGAGCTGGCCATCATCGAACACCTCCGCCGCCTCGCGGCAAGTGATCGGCAGGCCGGCAAAGAGCGCCAGGAGGAGCCTCACCGGGTCGGCGATGTTGAGGTCGGCGTCCGAGTTCACGTCGCCCCGGATGAAATAGCCTCGGGGAACTTCCAGCGCCTTGATCTCGAAGGACTGGAGCACCGGATCGTGGCTGCCGTCGCTCACCGAAACCACGCCGCGGAACGTCCCAGCCCGCGTGTAAATGTGGCTGGCCAGCTCTCCCAGGGCGAAGACGCCGTCGCCGAAGTCCCAGGCGATCTCGAGCGGGTCGCGGTCGGGGTCGCGCGACGCCGAGGCGTCGAAGCTCACCGACAGGGGGATGAATCCCTCGCGGGGATTGATGACCAGGCTCGCCACCGGCGGGCGGTTGCTCCCTTGCAAGCCTCCCGGCGATCCGCCGGCCGCCGGGGAGGCCTGCCAGCTCTCGGCCTCGTCGTTGTCGAGGGAGAGGTCTTTGAGCTCGAGGGTTCTCCCCTCGCCATCGGCCGCCTGCGGCCAGGGAGGATCGTCCCGGTAAGTCACCACGTCGATGGTCTCCGGGTAGTAGGTCTTGCCGCGGTACTGGCCGCCGTCTCGCAGGCGCGCGGTCTCGCCGCCGTTCTTGAGCTGGCCGGCATAGGGGCCGAAGACCGGCACGCCGGGGTCGCCGTAGGCCGCGCGCAGCGCCTGGGGGTTCTCCGCCACCAGGAAGAGCCCCTCCGCCGGCGCCGCGCTCCCCGCCGGAAAGACGAACTGCACCGCCGGGATGTCCCAGCCCGAGAGGTCGACCGGGGCGGCCTCGAAGTTCTTGAACTCGATGAACTCCAGCTCCTCGTCCCCGGTAGGATGGTAGTTGATCTCGACCATCTTCACCCGCGGAGCCGGCGTGTACTGGAACCGCCTCCCCAGGCTGGTGGGATTGTCCGCCGTCAGGTAGGCGGTCAGGAAGTCGAAGCGCTTCTGGATGAAAGCGCGGAAGTCGTTCCGCCAGTAGGCGAGGTCGGTGCCGCGCGCCCCCCAGGTGCGCGGCCACTTGTTCAGGTCCTCCTGGGCCGTCTGCCGGGTCGCCTCATCGAAAGCGTTGACCTTGGGAAGGAGCGCCGCCGGGTTGAACTTCTCCTGGAGCAGCGCCCACGTGCGGCCGTAAAACGCCTTGACGTAGTAGTCGTCCGGGGCGCGCTGCAGGACGGCGTTGATGATGCCGTGGTAGCCCTGGTCGTGGAAGGGGTAGCTCTGGGTCTGAAAGAGAGGATGGATGTTGGTGTTGCGGACATCGGTGGTGAGGAGCATCTGCCCGTAGGTGAGGTCGCAGTCCCAGGCGTACATCGAGAAGAGGTCCCGGTCGACATCGGAGAAGTCGCTCTGGCCGACATGGAGGAGCCAGTTCTTCACCACCGAGTCGCCGTCGATGATGATCACCTGCACCGCCTGGTAGTCGAAGAACTCCTCGACGTTCAAGTTGGCGTTCAGGTGGTCGATGAGCGCCTGGCCGGAGGAGCTGTTGAGCTTCGAGGCGAAGCTCCCCACCGCCGGCAGCTTCTCGACGCCGCCGTCGGTTTGCGGCTCGTAGCCGCTCGTCCCGCCGGTGAGCATGGCCGTCCGGCACTTGTAGAGGCCGCCGTCGGGATCCTGGCGGTTGCGCCGCAGGTACTCCCCGGAAGGGTCTTCGATGGTGAAGAAGGCGCCGAAAAACGCCCCGTTGTTCGTGTGGACGCGCGCAAAGTGGGTCTCAGAGTACGCGGCGCCGGCAGCGCGGAAGAAGTCGAAGGCGAATTGCTCCCGGATCATCGACTTGTCCTGCCAGCCGGCGTTGAAGTTGAGATGCTCCTGGCCGTCGAGGAGGTCCCCCTTGTTGAAGCGGACGCGCATGGGGATCTTGGGGTATCCGCACGCCGTCTCGCCGCGGTTCTTGACGCCGACATCGAAGTGGGCGCGGCCGCGGTAGTCGACCAGGTTCCCCTGGCGGTAGACGCCGTCGGCGCACGAGAGGTCGCGCAGCGCCCCCGGCGTGAAGATGTAGTAGAGGCGCACCGGGTCGCCGGCGGCGGGGAGGCTGTCGGACACTAGATAGCCGGTGTGGGGCGACGGGTTCCCTTTCCGGGGGAAGCGGGTCGAGCAGCCGAGGGAGTTCCGGGCCTCCACCTGCACCCGGACGAGGGTCAGGTTGGGCTGGGGAGGGATGGGGGCGCTGAAAGTCCCGTCGCCGGCCGCGGCATCGGGGGCCTGGCCGTCATCGCGCATGGGGACCGCCTGATCGCCGGCGCCGGCATCGAAGTGGAGCAGCACCTCGCCGATGTCCTCCCCCTCCACCCGCGCCGCGACGGCGATGCTCTCGGACGATTTGGGCCACACCGGCAGCCAGTCGACGGCGGCGATGAGCGGCGGCGTCTTCGGCGCCGCCACCGAGTTGGCGGCGCCGGGCGTGAGATCGCTCAAGACGGCCGCCTCCCCCAGGGTCAGCCTGGCGCTGAGGAAAAGGTCGCCGCTCGTCGAGCGCGAGTTGTAGTTGCCGATGGCGAGGACGTTGCGTCCGGGCTTCAAGCTCCCCTCGGCGCCGGTCCAGACCAGCTGGTAGACCGGCTCCCTGGCGGTGTCCCCCCTGGCGGTGATGATCTGCGCGCGGTAGCTGCCGTCGAAAGGCGGCACGGTGCCGGGCGGATCGGTCATGCCGCCGCGGGCGATCTCGGCGCCGTTGAGCCACGCGATGAAGCCGTCATCCCAGTCGGCGTAGAGGTGCGGCGCCGGCGAGCTGCACGATGGGAACGACGCCGGGTCGAAGTCGAACTCGAGGCGGAGGAGGATCGAGTGCAGGCCGGCCACGGAAGTCGACGGCGTGTTGATCCAGCCCGGCGCCGAGGAGGCCACGGTGTCATACCCCACCGCCAGATTGCCGTCCTTCCAGCCGTTCTGGACGTCATCGAAGGCGGGGTCGTACCACGGCGCGCCGCCGGTGAAGCCGGGATCGAATCCGCTCCGGTTCTCGAACCAGCGGACCGGCGCGCCGTTCTGGAAGAAGACGCACTCCTTGACCGGCGCGCAACTCGCGTCGGCGCCCACCTTCCAGTTCTGCGGCAAGAGGCCGGAGACCTCGGCGCTGATCCGCTGCAAGCTGCCGCCCAGGCCGTCGGCGCGCGCCGGCCAGAGGCCGTCCTGCGAGTACTCGACCCGCTCCAGCTCTCGCCCGTCAGGGTCGAGGAGGATGATCTCGTCCTTGAAGTTGGAAAGTTTTTTAAGGTACGGGCCGGCGATCGCCGCCGCCGGAAGACCGGCCAGCCCCGCGAGCGCCGCGGGGTTCTTTCCCACCAGGAGATAACCGCCCGCGGGAATCGAGGCCGGCCCCGCGGCGGCGTCGAAGAGGTAATCGATCCCGCCGGCGAGCCGCCAGCCCTGGAGGTCGGCGGCCGCGCCGGCGCGGTTGTAAAGCTCGAGGTACTCCTCGCCGGGATCGCCGGCGCCGGGCGGATGGTAGTGGATCTCGTTCACCACCACCGGCGAGAAGACCGGCGCGAAGGGAGGCGGACAGGCGCTGGCCGAATTGGCGGCGAGGGGCGTCCCCCCCGCCGAAGCCGAAGCGCGCCAGTTGCCGGGCCAATCGGCCGGAGCGCTGAAGCAGAGGCGCTCGAGCGACCGGCCGCCGGAGTCGGCGGCGGGATCGAAGGGCAAACGGTCGGAGTAGGTGACCTCCTCGACCACCTGGCCGCCCGCATCGGCGAG
The DNA here is from genome assembly GCA_016209605.1 of Planctomycetota bacterium. Taxonomy (GTDB): domain Bacteria; phylum Planctomycetota; class UBA8108; order UBA8108; family JACQVS01; genus JACQVS01. The sequence goes on along the minus strand of JACQVS010000153.1, from coordinate 34,963 downwards.
CGCCACCCGCTCGCCGCCGTTCGAGAGGGCATCGAAGGTGTTGCCGAAGAGCTCCGCCGGGGAAAGCCCCGTTGCCGCCGCCAGGGCATCGACGTTACGGGCGACGACCATGAGCCCTTGGGCCGGAATCGTGGCCCCATCGGGGAAGACGAAGTAGATCCCGTCGGTGAACTGCCAGCCCGAGAGGTCGGCCGCCGCCGGACCGTCGTTATACAGCTCGACGAACTCCAGGCGGTCATCGAGGGGATGGTAGAGGAGCTCGCTCAAGCGCACGCCGGCGCGGGCGAGAGCTGGAAAGAAAAAAACCAGGAAAAAAACTAGTGACAGACACCCGCTGGTGCCTGTCACTAGTTTTTTTGGCTTTTTTACGGGCACATCTTGAAGGAGTCGCATCCGAGTTCCGCCGTGAACTCGCCGGTTACGGGGTCCTTGTCCGGGGTCGGATCGGGGCCGCAAACGAACGGTCCCGGCAACGGCGCGATGGGGCCGCCGCCAAACTGCCAGAGCAGGCTGTTGATGGCGTCGGAGATATCGACCTCGCCGCTGTCGTCGAAGTCGGCCGCATCCTGGCAGGGGATGTCGAAGTCGCCCAGGAAGAGCGAGTGCAGCTCGTTGATCGGGTCGGAGATGTCGACCGCGCCGCTGTCGTCGACGTCGCCGCGGCGGAAGACCTTCTGGGCGAGCCCGGGCGTGGCGCACTTCTGCTCGGAATCGCGGCTATCGGTTCCGCCCGCATCGACCGAGCGCACCACGAAGCAGGCCTCGGTGCCGTTCTGGAGGTTGGCCACGGTAATTTGCGTCGCCGGGATCGGCACCGGGTTGATCTTGGCGCGGGGGGTGGGCTTGGTCCTGTAGACGTTGTAGCCGTCCACCGGCGGGCCCACCGGCGCCTGCCAGCTCAAGCTGATCGTGCCGTCGCCCGGCGCCGCCGCGAGGTTCACGGGCGGCTCGGGACGGGCGACGGTCTCCCCCAGGATCTCGATGGCGCTGATGATGGCGTTGGTGTCGGCGCCGGCCAGGCACTCCGGGCACGGCAGGAGGCCGAGGCGCAAGATGCCCGCATCGACGTCGGCCTCGAAGCTCAAGACGCCGCCCTTGCCGAGGGCCGGGCTGGGGTCGTAGTCGAGGTAACTCACCTCGTCCTGGACGATCGCCCCCTGGAGCTCGATCTTGAAGCGGCGGTTGATGCAGCAGCCCTCGTCAAAGTAGAGGTTGACGGTGTACTTGCCGTTTTCGAGCGGGAACTCCATGTAGAAGTCGATGCCGTCGCCGCCCAGGTCCCAGCGGATGGAGCTGAAGATGTGCCGGTCGCCGGGGTGAAGCCCGTTGAAACCCATCTTGGTCAAGGATTCGGGTCTGAAATTGCCACCCGGGAAATCACCGATCTCGTTGGTCCCGCTGGCGTCATCCGGCCGGATATCGAGCGGGTCGCCGCCTCCATCGCCGATCCAGAACTTGCCGCGGGAATCGTAAGTTGACGCGCCGCCCATGTTGAGGCGGACCGGCGGCTCGAAGGGGCACTCCGGCGCCGGGTTGATGACGGCGCAGTGCATCCTCAAGCCGGGGCAAAGGTTCGGTTCGGTGGAAACCGGCACCACCTCGTACTCCAGGATGCGCTTGCAGACCGGGTCATCCTCGTAAGTGGTGGCGTTCCCCGGCAAGGTGGCGATCTTCTCGCCGTTGCGGAAGATGTCGTACCCGGAGACGCTGACATTCACGCCTGGCGACCAGGAAAGCGCCATCGCGCCGCCGCCGGCGTCGGCGCAGATCAAGTCCTGCGGGCAAGAGAGCAGGGTCTGGCCGGCGGGCAGCACCTCGAGCGCGTCGATGATGGCGTTCGAATCGGTGGCGCCGAGGCAGTCGAACGGGCACGGCAGGAGGTCGATGTTCAAGGCGCCGTCGTTGACGGCGGTATTGGGATAGGTCAGGCGGGCGGTGCGGCCCAGGTTGCCCGAGGTCGAGTAAAGGGCGGCGGAGACGTCCGGCTCCACCACGTTCCCCTCCAGGACGATCTGGAAGTGGCGGAAGGGGCAGCAGCCCTCGGTGAAGTACGTGCTGACGTCGTAGGTGCCGTTGGGGATCGGGATCTCCAGGTGGAAATCGTGGTCGCCGCCATCGGGATCGATGGCCTCGCCAATCTGCCCATCGTTGTCATCATCGGCCAGGTCCCAGCGGATGGTGTTGAAGATCCCCAGGTCGTTGGGATTGGCGGGATCGAGGCCGAGGGCCCGCAAGGAGTCGGGATTGTTGATGACATAGAAGGGATTCCAGTTGGAGATGGTGTTGGTGCCGCCCAGATCGTCCGTCCGGATGGAGAGGAGGTCCCCCGGCCCCGCGCCGTCGCCGAGCCACTTGCGGCCGAGGGAGTCGACCAGGGTGGGGCCACCCATGTTGAGGCGGAGGGGGATGTCGAAGGGCACGCTGGTGTTCACCGCGGAGCACCGGATCGGCAGGCAGGGATCGACTCCGGGGCCGACGAGCGGTTGCACCTCGTACTCGGCCACGCGCCCCGTGAAGTTGTCGGTGAAGGAGGTGGCGGTGCCGGGGAGGTTCTGGATCACCTGGCCCTCTTTCTTCACCTGGTAGCCGGTCGTATCCAGGCAGAGCGGCGGGTCCCAGGTGCCGGTCGCCTTGCCGGTGTTGTCAACCGTGCAGGAGAGACTGGACGGGCACTGGTGGAAGTCGGGATCGGAGCAGTCGTTCGACAACACCTCGAGGGCGCTGAGGATGGCGTTGACGTCTCCTACTCCCGGGCAGGTCGTGCAGGGCAGGAGGCTGATCGCCAGCGTCTGGTTGGTCACCGCCACGTTCGAGACGCTGAGCCGGCCGGGGATGCCCGCCACGAAGTTCGGATCGAAGTCGGCCGAGCTGACATCTTCATCCGCCACCTGGCCCTGCACCTCCACGGTGGCATGCCGCTGCGGGCAGCAGCACTCGTTGAAATAGAGGTTGACCAGGTAGGTGCCGTTGGGGATGCCGAACTCGATCAGGAAGTTGTTGGGTTCATCGCCCAGGGTGACGACCGATCCGACGTCCCAGCGGATGGTGCCGAAGATTTCATTGTCGCCGGGATGGTTCGAGTCGAAGCCGTACTTCTCGATGGAGCCGAACTGCGGCGGGCACCACTGCCCGGGCACCGGGTTGAGGGTCTGGGTGCCGCCGAGGTCGTTCGGGCGGATGCACAGCGCATCGCCAGCTCCCCCCCGGTCGCCGATCCAGGTCCTCCCCTTCGAATCGACCACCTCGGGGCCGCCCATGTTGATGCGGAGCGGGATGCTGAAGAGGAGGTCGACGCAAGCAGCGCAGGACATGGCGGCGCAAATGCCGCCCGGATCGGTGGCCGGAACGACGCGGTAATTGTTGCGGCGCGAAATCGGGCTGTCCTGGAAGGTCCGGTCGCCCGCCGGCAGGTTGGCGATCACCTGGCCGTTCCGCTCGACGGTCCACCCGGTGAGGTTGATCCCGGAGCCCCCATCCCAGGCGAGGTCGACCTTGGTGCCGGTGGGGATGCAGGTCAGGTTGCCGGGGCAGGTGGCGCTGCCCAGGGCCAGCACCGCGCACTGGCAAGTGGCGAAGGGGTCGGCCCCATCGAAGGCCTGGAGGGTGTAAGTGACCAGCGGCCCGCCGCTGTTGGGGCTCGAGTCGTTGAACCCGATGGACCCAGCCGGCAGGCTCAGGAAGGGCTGGCCGTTCTTGAGGACCGTGTAGGCATCGGCGTTGGGATTGTCCGTAAAGGTGCCGGTCACCTGGTTGGCCCCGGAGTCATAGGAGCAGTTGAAGTCAAGGCCGTTGTGATCGCAGCCCTCGCCGGAGAGCACCTCGATGGCGTTGATGATGGCGTTGGTGTCCAGCGAGCCCGGGCACTCGGGATCGGGGCATGGCAGGAGGGCGATCCTGAGGAGGTTGTCGCTCACGGCCACGTCCTTGTAGCTGCGGCGCTCGAGCATCCCGATGGCATGGGAGACATCCGGATCGACGACCGTCCCCTGGATTTCGATCTTGAAGTGCCGCTGCGGGCAGCAGCCCTCGTTGAAGAAGAGGTTCAGCAGGTATTTCCCGTTAGGGACCGGGATCTCCATGCGGAAGTCGATGCCGTCGCCGCCGACGTCCCAGCGGATGGAGTTGAAGATGGCCAGGTCCTCGAAGCTGAGCGGATCGAAGCCGAGGGCGGTAACGGAGTCGGGCTGAAGGCCGCCGCCGACGAAGTCCTTGATGGTGTTGGTGCCGCTCGCGTCGTCGACGCGGATATTGAGCGGGTCGCTGATGTCATTGTCCGGCCCCGGCCCGTCGCCGAGCCAGGCGCGGCCGTGGGAGTCGACCGTCTCGGGCCCTCCCATGTTGATCCGCAACGGAATGTTGAACAGGCCTTGAGCGAGTCCGTTCGCCAAAGGCAGCCCCACCAGCGCCCCCAGAAAAATGAGCGTTCTTGCGCGCATCGGCTACTCCTTTGAGGTGATCCTTCCAGGCTCGGGCTCAGCCCGTGTGCCAGGCCCGAGCCGATTTCATGACCCGACCACGATCATTGACACGACGGGTGCGCCTTGCAGTTCCCGGAAGGCGGCACCATGCACTTGAGCCCCTGGACCGGCGGCCGCCCACCGGTGAAGAGGTACATCGCTTCGTAAATCGCATCGCTCATGTCAATGCGGCCATCGCCGTTGATGTCGAGAACCGCCAGGTTTCCGGCCCCCGCCAGGCCGCCGTCGCAGGGCAGCTCCGTCGGCTGGCGGTCGAGGAGGAAGAAGCCCGGGAACTGCAGCTTGAGGTAACCGATGATGTCGGAGATGCCGAGGCTGCCGTCGCGGTCGGAGTCGCCGGCGAGCTGCAGCTCCTCCGAGGGGATATGGAAGACTTCCAGGGCGTTGAGGATGGGGTTGGTGTCGATCCCGCCGAGCGGTTCGAAGCAGGTCGGACAGGGAAGGAGTCGGATGGAGAGGCTGCCATCCCCCACGACGATGTTCGGAAAATTCAAGCGCCCCAGGAAGCCCGGCCCAGCCGGGATCGGCGGCACGGCGAAGCGGTCGGCGGCCGGATCGAAGTCCCAGGCGCTGACGTCGTCGTCGGCGATCGCGCCTTCGATCTCGATCTGGGCGTGGCGGTTCGGGCAGCAGCCCTCGTTGAAGTAGAGGCTGACGTCGTAGACGCCCGGCGCCACCGGCAGCTCGAGGGCGTAATCGATGGGAACAGGGACATCGGCGCCGAAGTCCCAGCGGATGGAGTTGAAGATGGTGCGGTCGCCGGCGTTCGAGGCATCGAAGCCGAGGGCGGCGTAGGAGGCCGGCTTGGTGTTGCCGCCGACGAAGTCGCCGATGATGTTGGCGCCGCCGGCATCGTTCGGCCGGATGCCGAGCGGGTCCGGGCCGGTGCCGTCGCCCAGCCACAGGTTCCCCTGCGAGTCATACGCGCTCACCGAACCCATGTTGATGCGGAGCGGCATATCGAAACGGCAGTTTTCATCCACCACGGTGCACGTCATGCGCTGGCCGGGGCAGAAGAAGTCGGGATCGTCGTTCAGCGGCTCGACCTCGTAAAACGATGCCCGCTGGCAGCCGACCTGGTCTTCAAAGCTGGTGGCGTTCGCCGGCAACGTCCCGAGGAGCGCGCCGTTGCGGTAGAGCTTGTACCCGGTGACGATGACGTTTTCGCCCGCGTTCCAGGCGCCGGTGACCTTGCCGTCGGCGATCGCGCAGGACAAGCTGTTGGGGCAGGTGGAGGGCGGCCCCGACGGCAGCACTTCCAGGGCGCTCAAGATGGCATTGCAGTCCAGGCCCGCCGGGCAAGGCGCCGCCAGGGGCAGCAGCGTGACATTCAACAGCCCGCCCGTGACCATGGTGTTTTCAACGCTGAGCCGGCCGGTGTTGGGAGATTGGTACTCCGCCATGCTGAGATCGGCGTCGATGGCCTGTCCTTGAACATGAACCTGGAAGTGCCGCTGCGGGCAGCAGGCCTCGAAGAAGTAGAGGTTCACCAGGTAATCGCCGTTGGGGACGGGAAGATCGAGCTGGTAGCTGTTCATGTCGCCGCCGTTGTCCCAGCGGATCGATCCGAAAATCTCCCGGTCGGCGGAATGGCTGGAATTGAAACCGAACCGCTCGATCGCCCCCAAGGGGGGAAGGCCCCACTGCGCCGGGGTGAGCGTGAAGGAGCCGCCGGCATCGTCCGGGCGGATCTGCAGGAAGTCCGCGCCGGGCCCGCCATCGCCGATCCACTTCTGGCCCTTGCGGTCGACCAGCGTCGGGCCGCCCATGTTGAGGCGGAGAGGTATTTCAAAGGGAATGCCGGGGCTCACGGCCGGGGCGCGAAGGGCCGGGCACGGCGGCTCACCCGCGGCGACCGCGGGAACCAGCTCGTACTCGGTGTACCGGTTCGCCGGCGTGTCGGTGAACTGCGTGGCATCGCCCGGCAGGTTCTGAATCATCTCTCCATCGCGGCGCAGCTCGTAGCCGGTATAGGTGATGCACTTGCCGGGACTCCAGGTCCCGGTGACCACGCCGGCGGCATCGGTGGGGCAGGCGAGGCCGCTGGCGCACTGCTTGGCCGCGGGATCGCCGCAGCCGGCCACCACCACCTCGATGGCGCTCAAGATGGAGTTGGCATCGCCGCCTCCCGGACAAGCCGGATCGAGGCAAGGGAGGATGGAGATGCTCAAGCTCTCATCGGCGACCGCGATGTTGTCAAAGCTCCTTCGCCCCGGGGTGCAGCCCCCGTGGCTGATATCCGGATCGACGACGGCGCCTTCGAGAGAGGCGCTGTAGTGGCGGTTGGGGCAGCAGTTCTCGTAGAAATACAGGTTGACCAGATAACTGCCGTTGGGAATGGGCAGCTCGAGGAGATAGGGGATGGCGTCGGCATTGCCATCATCCCAGCGGATGCTTCCGAAGATCTCCTGATCGCCGGGGTGAGCCGAGTTGAAGCCGAAAGGCTCCAGAACGCCGCCGCAAAACCACTGCCCCAGGCTCAAGGTGTTCGCGCCGCCCGCATCGTCGGGGCGGATGTTCAACGCATCCCCCGGCCCGAAGCCGTCGCCGAGCCACACCCGGCCTTGCGAATCGACCACCTCCGGGCCTCCCATGTTGATGCGGAGCGGGACGGGGAAGAGCTGCGCCGGCAGGGGGGCGCAGAGGCACAGGATCAATAAAAACACGGAACCGGAAAACAAAGCATGACGCAGGGACATTTTTTCCTCCAACTCCCTTGAATGAAGAACCTTTGACACTAAAACCACATCGAGAGTATTGCTAACCAAAGACCTGATTGGAAAAACCAACAGCTAGAGAGTTCCCCAGGCGTTTATACCTTTGTTTACAGGTAACCCTCTCGACTAAAGGTCTACAAAATTCTTTCGATAAATACTAATTTAAAATGACAAGGGGTGATTTGTCTATAAAATTATTATTGCTTCTTTGATTTCAAGCCTCCTCAGCGGCTTGAAATCAAAGAAGCTCGGTTGGGTTTTTTCAATCCCATTGGGAGAGAGATCGATGCTCAGGGTTCTTCCCCATCTTGCCAGGGAACGGTTTTTCCTTTTTATCGCCGCCATGATCGCCTCCGCCCGCCCCGCCGCCGGCGTGGTGATTTCAGAAATCCACTACCATCCGCCGCTCGGCCAGGAGAACCTCGAGTTCGTCGAGCTGGCCAACGACTCCTCGACGCCGGAGGACCTCTCCGGCTGGGCCTTCGTGGAAGGCCTCAAGTTCGTCTTTCCCCATCCGATCATCCTGCCGGGGAAGGGCTTCCTGGTGGTCTGCGCCGATGCCGGCGCGGTCAAGGCCAGGTACGGCCTCCAGGACGCCCTCGGCAACTTCACCGGCCTGCTCGACAACGGCGGGGAGAAGATCGTCCTGGTGAACCCTTCAGGCATCGTCATCCAGAGCGTCACCTACGGCGACAACGGCAAGTGGCCGGTGATCCCCGATGGCACCGGCCACACCCTGGCCTTGCGCGACGTCCATCTCGATCCCGGGGAGCCGGAGAGCTGGAGCGCCAGCGCCGAGAGCGGCGGCACCCCGGGAAAGGCCAATTTCGCCTCGAGCGAGCCGTCCTTCATCGAGCAGGTGATCATCGACAGGGGCGCGACCTGGCGCTACCAGAAAGGCACGGCGGCCTTCTCCGCCCCCGAAGACGCCTGGCGGCAGCCCGATTTCAACGACGCGAGCTGGCCCGAGGGGCCCAGCGGCTTCGGATACGGCGATGGGGATGACGCCACCGAGCTCGGCGATATGCTGAACGGCTACCTCGCGGTGGCCATCCGCAAAAAGTTCCAGCTCAGCGCCGCCCAGCTCGCGGCGCCGGGCGACTTCTATCTCGGGATGAACTACGACGACGGCTTCCTGGCCTTCCTGAACGGCGCCGAGCTCGCCCGCGCCAACTGCGGCGCGCCCGGCGCCGCCGTGGCCTGGAACGCCGCCGCCACCGGCGCCCGCGAGGCCGGTCCGGAGGACGTCTTCCTGATCCCGCGCGGCCTCCTCGAGGCCGGCGACAACGTGCTGGCCATCGATGGGCACAACTTCAGCCTGGGAAGCTCCGACTTCAGCCTCATCCCCCGGTTGATGGTCCGCCAGCTGGTGACCTCCAACCCCTCCGGCTCCGTTCCGGTCATCTTCAACGAGCTCTTCCGCGGCACGAGCGGCAGCGGCTGGGTGGAGCTTTACAACGCCGGCCCGGCGGCCTTCGACCTCACGGGTTTCAAACTCGCCGACGATCCGGACCGCCCCGACCCCTACCTCTTCCCGCCGGGAACGTCCATCGCCGCCAAGGGATTCCTCACGGTGCCGGGGGCGGCGGGGGAGTTCAACCTGCAGACCCCCAAGGTGCGCTTTTTCCTGATCGACCCCGCCGGCCTCACCGTCTCCGCCGCCTCCTTCGACAAGAACCCGCCGGCCGGAGTTCAGGAGGGCCTCTACTCCGAGGCGCGCTTTCCCGACGGCAGCCTCGATTTCTGGATCACCTTGACCCCCACCCCGGGCGCGGCGAACCGCGTCCAGCGGAACACCGACATCGTCATCAACGAAATCTTCTACCATCCGCCGGAGGAGCGCCGCGGCGAGTTCATCGAGCTTTACAACCTCGGCAGCCAGCCGGTGGACGTGTCCGGCTTCCGCTTCAACCGCGGCCTCACCTATTCCATCCCCGCCGGCACGGTGTTGGCGCCGGGAAGCTACCTGGTCATCGCCGAGGATCCGGCGCTGCTGGAGCGGAACTACGGCCTGAGCGGCGTCCTCGGGCCTTACGAGGGGGCGCTCTCCAACAGCGGCGAGAACCTCCGCCTCGTCGACCTCCTCGGGAACATCGCCGACGAGGTGCGCTATTACGGCGGCGGGGCGTGGTCGCATTGGGCCGACGGGCGCGGTTCGAGCCTCGAGCTGATCGATCCGGACCAGGACAACGCGGTGGGCGCCGCCTGGGAGGCGAGCGATGAGACGCAAAAGGCGCAGTGGGAGGAGCTGAAATACTCCGTCTCCGCTTACACGCCGGCGGTCGAAACCGAGCTGCACCTCTTCCTCGCCGAGCGGGGGATTTGCCTGATCGACGACCTTTCCATCACCCGCGCCGGCGGGGCGAACATGATCCCCAATCCCGGCTTCGAGGCCTCCACCGCAGGCTGGCGCATCGAGGGGACGCACGTCCACAGCCAGCGGATCACTTATGACAAGCGTTCGGGCGCGGCGTGCCTCGAGCTGGCGGCCACCGGGAAAGGGGACACCGGGGTCAACCGCATCGAGGCCGACACCAGCCCCAAGCTGACCGCCGGGCCTTACGACGTCTCCCTCTGGGCCCGCTGGCGTCGCGGCACCAGCCTCATCATCTGCCACGGCGAGTTCACCCCGGGACCCTTCGGCGGGCGCCCGTCGCCGGCGGAAAACATCTCGGGGAACACCCTCGGCGGCCGGCTGCGCATGACCGTCCCCTTGAACCTGGGCACGCCGGGAGCGGAGAACAGCGCCAGCAAAGCGCTGCGCGCCCAGACCGGCGGCGCCAACCTGGGCCCGGTCATCTCCGAGGTCAAGAACTCCCCGCCCTCGCCGGCCCCCAATGCCCCCATCAAGATCGCGGCCCGGGTCTCCGATTCGGACGGGGTGGCCGGCGTGAGCGCCATGTTCCGCCTCGACAACGCCTCCGGGCCCTTCACCGCCGTCCCCCTCCGCGACGATGGGCAAAGCGAGGACGGCGAGGCGGGCGATGGGTGGTTCGGCGGCGCCCTGCCCGCGCCAGCGGCCGGCGCGAAGGTGGTGTTTTACGTCGAGGCCGCCGACGCCCGGGGCGCCGCGCGGCGCTTCCCGGTGGAGGCCCCCAGCCGCACCTTGCTCTGCGTCGTCGAGGGCCCGGTCAACGACCCGATCGACAGCGCCCGCTACTACCTCGACGGCGCGCGGACGCAGGAGCTCCAGTCGCGCCCGCTCCACTCCAACGACCTCCTCGATGGCACCTTCGTCTTCAACAACGACGAGATCTATTACCATATCGGCGTGCGCTACCGCGGCAGTCCCTGGGGGCGGCCCAGCCTGCAGCGCTACCGGGTGCGCTTCCAGAAGGACCGCCTCTTCCACCGCGGCCTGAACGACATCAACCTGGGGAACAGCGGCGGCGCCCCCAACGAGGGCTCGGCTTACTTCCTGGTCGGCCGCGCCGGCACCGAAACCATCCCCTCCCCCGCCACCGATTACCTGTACGTCCGCGGCCGCTTCAACGGCGCCTCGTTCGGCACCCAGTCGCTGCTCCAGACCGTCGACAACGACTTCATGAACCAGTGGTATGGGGAAGGGGCGCCGGGCCCGGTCCTCAAGGCGGTGGGCCGCCTGCAGTTCAACGACGCCGGCCAGCGCGCCATCTGGGACGGCGCCTCCTACATCCACATGGGCAATATCACCGAAAACTACCGCGGCTACTTTTCCCCGGCCATGCGCCAGACGGCCGATGTCTGGGACCCCCTCTTCCAGCTCACCTTGATCATGGACCGCAGGAAGACCACCAACACTATCTTTGACGAGCAAATCGACAGCATCCTCGATGTCGAGGCTTTCCTGCGGGGGCTGGCGCCCAACATCCTGATGGCCGGCTGGGATGCCTTTTCCGTCGGCAACGGCCACAACGGCTACCTCGCCTACGACGGCCGCGACGGCCGCTGGGAGCTGCTCTCCTTCGACATGGACAACACCTTCAGCAGCCCCAACTCCAACTTGTTCGCCACATCCGATGGGGACGTGACGCGCCTGCTCTCGCGCCCGGCCCCGCGGCGGCTTTACCTGAGGATCCTCCACGAGTACACCACCACCGGCTACTGGAATCCCACCATCGCCGGCCCCTTCCTCGACCGGTTGCAGCGCGATGTCGGGATCGGCACCGGGGGGATCAAATCCTTCCTGGCCAGCTCGGACGCCGTGGTGCGCACTCAGATCCAGTCCTCCACGGCGGTGCCGTTCCAGATCACCACCAATAACGGCAACGACTGGCAGGTCGATGCCATCAGCGCCGACCTGGAAGGGGATGCGCCGGCGCAAGTGGCCATCATCCAGTACCAGCACAACGATGGCGCCGCGCAACCGCTCTCGCCGTTGTGGATCACGCCCACACACTGGAAGGCCGCCTTCGCCCTGCCGTCCGCCTCCAATCGCTTCGTCCTCATCGGGTTCGATGGGGCGGGCGAGGTGATCGGCGCCGATGAGATCACCGTGCGCACCACCGTGGTGCCGGTTCCCCCCACGGTCACCGCCTGGTTCCCGGCCGCCGGGCCCGCTGCCGGAGGGACGAACGTCACCTTCTTCGGAACCGACTTCACTGCCGGCGCCAAGGTCATCTTCGGCGACGCGGACTCCACCTCGGTTACCGTCCAGTCCGCGGAAATGATCATCGCCGTCGCCCCGGCCGCGGCGCTGCCCCTGCCGCCCGATGGAAAGGTGGACCTCGAGCTGCTTTTCGTCTCCGGGGACCACCTCGTCCTCCCCCGCGCCTTCACTTACACCGGCGCTTCAACCCGCTTCATTCGCGGCGATGCCAACGGCGACGGCGATCTCAACATCGCCGACCCGCTGGCCGCCCTGCTCCATCTCTTCAACGGCCGCTCCCTGGACTGCGCCGACGGCGCCGACTTTGACGACAACGGCAAGGTGGAGGTCGCCGACGCGGTCCTGAGCCTGCACTTCCAGTTCTTGAAGGGCCCGCCGCCGCCGGCGCCGTATCCGGGGGAAGGCCCGGATCCGACTTCTGACAGCCTGGACTGCTCGCCGTAGACTTAGAATGCGCCCCTCGTTCAAATACGGATCGGCCGCGGCGGTCCTGGTTCTGGCCGCGCTGGGGGGGGCCCTGTCCTGGAAATTTTCCAGGCCGCCGGATAATAAGGGCGGCGCTCCTCTCCCCACCGCCACGGCGCCGCCTCCCCTGCGCGCCGTGCCCCAGGGCCTCGCCGGCCTGCACGCGCAGATCCAGGCCGCGAAGCAGCAAGGAAACTTCGCCGCGGCCGCCCGGCTCTACCAGCAGCTTCTCGAAGGCCTCGCCCAGGCCTGGGGAAAAGACAGCGCCGACCTGGCCCCCTACGTTTACAACGAGGCCCTCGCCCTCAAGCTCGCCGGCAACCTGCCGGCGGGTCTGGCCATCGCCTCCCGGGGCCTGGCCGTCTGGCCCGCCTCCTTGCAGCTGCGGGTCTTCGCGGCGACGGCGCGCGCCGAGGCGGCCATGGCCCGCGGACTCGGCGATTCGAGCCTTCTCCAGGAGTTCCAGGAGATCCTCCGGGAGGAGAACCTGCCGCGGCTGCGCGGCCTGCGCATCGAGCCGGCCCAGCTCTTTGCCCAGTGGGCGCTCCTCCTCTCGCTCGCCGATCAGCAGCCGAGAGCCCTCGAGGCGGCCGAACGTGGCCTCCAGCTGGCGCCGCGGGACCGCCGGCTGCGCGAGACCCGGGCGCGCCTCCTGGCGGCGCTTCACAAGAACCAGGAAGCCCTGCCGCTCCTCGAAGAGCTGGTGAAGGAAGAGCCGAAATCCGACCTGGAGTACTGCCTCGGCAAGACGCTCCTCGAGACCGGCGCTGCCGCGGCGGCCCTGGAGCGGCTGTCGAGGGTGCGAAGCGTTCCGGCGAACATCAAAACGCCGGCCGCCGAGCTGCCCCAATTCGGCCAGGAGGGTTTCGAAGCCGCCGTGGAGCTGCTCCTGGCGCGGGCGCTCCTCGATCTCAAGCGGCCCGGCGAGGCGCGCGACCTCCTCCTCAAGCAGCTGCGGCGACATCCCGAAAGCGCCGATGCGCTCTTCCAGCTCGAGAAAGCCGAAAGATCCCTCGGCCTTCATGCCGCCGCCGATGCGATCGTCAGCCGCAGCCGCCGGCTCCTCCAGCGCGACAAGCTCCTCGTGAACGCGAGCAGCGCCCGCGCCGCCGGCTTCCTGAGCTCGGTCCCCTATTACCGGGCGCAGGCGGCTCTCGAGGTCGAACGTACCGGCGAGGCCTTGAGCCTGCTCAAGGAAGCGCTGGCGCTGGCTCCGAAGATAACGCAAGTCCATCTCGAAATTGCCCGCGTGCACGCCCTCCTGGGGCGCTGGGATCTGGCCTTGAAGGCCCTGGAGGACGGCGGAAGGGAGGCTCCTTCGCCGGTGCTCCTCGCCGAGCAGGCCCGGCTGCTAGCCCTGAATGGAGAGCCCGAGACCGCCCGGCGGCTCCTCGCCAGCCCGGAGGTCGCGGAGGCCAGGCTGCCGGCGGAGGCCCCCGAGATCTTCAACCTCAAGGCCGGCACCGTGCTCCTGGCGCGCCGCCTGTGCGCCCACCTCGAGCTGGGCGAGGCCGCCGCCGCGAAGGGCCTGCTCGAGCAGGAGCTCGAGACCGACCGCAACGCCGAGGAGACGCTGCTCTGCCGCGCGGAGGTGGCCCTCAGCGAAGGGGATCTGGCGCGGGCGGGCGCCCTCCTCTCCGGCAGCTTCCAGAACACCCCCGGCGGCGCCCCCTGGGCCGCCGCCCTCGACGCGCTCTGGCGCTTGAGCCGCCCGGGAGATTCGCCCGCCCAGGAGGTCTTGAACGGCATCGACCCGAGCGGCTTTCTCGACCACCCGCGGCTTTTCCTGAACGGCGATTACTTGAAATCGCTTTCGCCGCCTCGGCGCGCGGCGGCGGCGCCGTGGCTCGAGAAGCTGAAGAAGCTGCACCAGGCCCGGCGAGAGCTCCTGCGCCGGATGGGCGGCCTGCCGGATGGCGATGTGGTCCACCGCCACCGCGAGCTGCTAGCCCTTTACCGCGAGGCCGGCGCGGAGCGCAAGGCCCGCGAGACCGCCTGGTTTTTGGTCTCCCTGCGCCCCGAGGGGGTCGAGGAGCACCGCCTGCTCCTCGAGACGCTCTCGGCCCCGGAGGAGGCGATCGCGCGCCTCGCGGTGCTCGACCAGGCCCTCAAGCTCGCCCCGGCGGACCCGGAATTCCTGCAAAAATTGGCGGCCGTCACTGATTTTTTAGGAAAAAACTAGGGATGGTCATTATATATTGACTTAGTCCGGACTAAGTTTTATAATAAATTACGCCGCCAAAGAAGAAAAAAAATGATCAAAACCAACGTCCATCAAGCCAAAACTCACCTCTCACGCCTCCTCAAAGCGGTGCAGAAAGGGGAAACGGTTCTCATTTGCCGGGGAGAGATCCCGGTCGCCCGTCTGGTTGCCGTCGAGCCAGGGCCGAATCGGCGCCCGCCGGTGGGGCAGGTCACTTCGGGGAGCGTGCGCTGGACCGAGGATGCCTTCGCGCCCCTCACAGATGCGGAGCTTAAAACCTGGGGATTATGAGCTATTTGCTGGATACCTGCGTCTGGATCTGGCTCTGCTCTGATCCGGCGAGATTGAGCGCCAGGGCCAGCGCAGCCCTCGACGACGAGCGGGCCGAACTCCTCTTCAGCGATGCCGCCGCGCTCGAGATCGCGCTCAAATGGGCGGCGGGCAAGATCGCGCTCCCGAAGCCGCCGCGTCTCTGGATCGAAGAGCAGCTCGCCCTCTGGCAAGCGCGGTCCTTGCCGATCTCGCGGCCAGCGATCTACCGGAGCACCGAGCTGGCGGAGCTCCATCGCGACCCTTTTGACCGCCTGCTCGTCGCCACCGCGCTGGAAGAGGGAGCCACCCTGGTCACGCCCGATCCGTGGATCCAGAGGTACCCGGTGGCCTGGATCTGGTGAGCGGCCGGGGATTACACGGTCCTCGAAAACCGCTTGGCGCCGCCGGGCTTCTTGAGGTAGGCATCGAAGGCCATGGCGATGTTGCGGACCAGGAGCCGGCCCAGGGGGAGGATCTCGAGGCGGTCGGGCCGGAGCGAGAGCAGGCCGTCCCGCTCCATGGGCCGGAGCGATTCCAGGGCCTCTCCGAAGACCTCGTCGAAGACGATGCCGTGCTCCGCCTCGATCTCGGCCTTGTGGACCACGAAGTGGCACATGAGCCGCGTGATGACATCGCGGCGGAGGACATCATCATCCGAGAGCCGGCAGCCCCGGAAGACCGCCAGGCCGGACCTTTCCACGGCTTCCTGATAAGGCTCCAGATCCTTGAGATTCTGGGCGTAGCAGCGGCCCACCTGGCTGATGCTGGTGGCGCCGAGGCCGTAAAGGTCGCAGCCTGCCTTGGTGGTGTATCCCTGGAAGTTGCGGTAGAGAGTGCGGTCCTTGAGGGCGGCGGTGAGCTCATCCTCCGGCCGGGCGAAGTGATCCATGCCGATGAAGACGTAGCCGGCGGCGGTGAGCCGCTCCACCACCATCTGGAGGATGCGAAGCTTCTCGACCGGGCTGGGAAGGGCGGCCGCGGGGATGGCCCTTTGATGGCCGATCAGGTCGGGCAGATAGGCGAAGTTGAAGAGGGCGAGGCGGTCAGGCCCGATCTCCACGATCTTCTCGACGGTGCGCTGGAACGTCTCCGCCGTCTGGTAGGGCAGCCCGTAGATGAGATCGACGTTGATGGACTCGAATCTCAGCTCCCGGCAGCGGTCGAAAACCCGCCGCGTCAGCTCCTCCGACTGGAGGCGATGGACCGCCTTCTGGACGGCGGGATCGAAGTCCTGGATGCCCATGGAAATCCGGTTGAAGCCGCATTCCGCCAGCATCTGGAGGTGGTCCTCGGTGACCTCGCGGGGATCGATCTCGACGCCGATTTCGGCCCTCGCGTCAAGGGTGAAACGGCGGCTTGTACCGTCGAAAAGCCGCCTCAGCGTGGCGGCCGGCATGAAGGTGGGAGTTCCTCCGCCCCAGTGAACCTGCTCCACCTTCCTTTCCTTGCGGATCAGCGGCGAGAGAGCGTCCATCTCCTTCAGCACATGGTCCACGTAAACGTCGCTCAAAGCGACGTTCTTGGTGAAGTGGACGTTGCAGCCGCAGAAGTAGCATACCGACTTGCAGAAGGGCAGGTGGAAGTAGAGAGACAGGGGCCGGCGCGTCCCGGCCGCGTTCGTCCGCCGGATTTCCTCCTCGTAAGCGGCGGCGCCGAACCCCTCATGGAAGTACGGCGCCGGAGGATAGGAAGTGTAGCGGGGGCCGGGCTGGTCGTACTTCAAGATCAGCTCCTGATCGAAAACGGGCGGGTCCCAGCGTTCCGGCATGAAAATCCTTTAGAGCCTGTCCCAAAAATCCATCCGGGCTTCGACCGGCTGCGAAGGCGCCATACGGCGTTGGGCCTCCTCGCCTTATTTCTCCGGTTAATAAGGCTGCGTCGGCCCGCCTTGTCTGGCGCCTTCTCGCTCGGCCTCGGGCCTCGGAGCAACTTTCGGGACAGGCTCTTAATGCTGAAGGGTCGGTTCAATTTTACTCGTTAAAAACCTTCATCTAAAATTTTCGCCTCAATCCCCGTAGATTTCCAGTCTCTTCTTTCATTCCAGATGGCGGATGAGCTTGCCGATGTCCGTGTTCACCGAGTGGTAGGGCTGCAGCAGGTTTCCGGAATCGAACAGAGTGCAGCGGAGGTTTTCGACGTCATCGGCGCTGAGCGCGTTGGTGAAGATCGGCAGCAGGTAATCGATGCCGGCCTCGGAGGGCTTCATCCTCTCGGGATCGTAAAAAGAGGGGTGCATCTTGCGGGGGTGGATGACGCCCCAGCGGTCGAGGAAGCGGTTGGCCGGCATGCTGTCTACATAGAAGCCCTGCCCGCCGCTCCACTGCAGGATGGCGACGGCGTTGTTCTCGCCGGCGAGCAGCATCTCGACGGCCTTGCCGCCGAGGCGGGCGGCGTGGAAGCGGTCGAAGTGGATGGGCCTGCCGCCGCGCTGGGTGTGGCCGATTTTGCGGGTGAAAATCGCCGCCTCGGCCGACGAGGCGCGGCGGGACTTCTGGAAGTACTCATCGCCGAGGCGCTGGATGAGGATCTGGCGCAGCTCGTCGGCGGCCCCGCTCAGGATGACGTTGCCGGCCGGATCGGTGGTGGCATGGCTGGCCCCCAACTCTTCGCCCCGCTCGTCGACGATGCCCTCGCCGCAGACGATGACCACGTTTTTCTGCAGGTTGTAGATCTCCTTGACGCGCTCCACCAGGAGATCGGTGTTGAGCCGGCACTCGGGAACCAGGATGAGGTCCGGCTGCCCGTAAGCCGATCCGAGGGCGATGTAACCGGACTGCCGGCCCATGACCTCGACGATGGCGATGCGCCGGTGGCTCTCCGCGGTGGTCCGGACGCGGATGATGCCCCAGGCCGAGACGAAGACGGAGGTGGCATAGCCGGGGGTGACGTAATTGACCATGTCCTCCAGGTGGAAGGTCGTCCTGGAGACGGTGCGGATGTAGCGGTAACCGGGGGCCGATTTTGCCGGCTCGCGGGCCCACTCGTCGGGCTCGTTCATGTAGTTGAGCCCCAGATCGTTGTCGATGGTCTTGGGCGCCAGCACCACCGGAAAAAGTTCCGTCAGGGGCAGCAAGCCGTTGAGCGTGCCATCGCCGCCGACGCAGATGAGCCCTTCGATGCCGAGCTTCGCCAGCCCGCCGCCGATCTGCTCCAAGGCCTTCTTGTCGCCGGGATCGACGTATTGGCGCGAGGCGCCGATGATGGTCCCGCCGCGGGTGGGATCCAGCTCCGGAATTTCGGTGAAGAGCGGGTTGAGCCGGACATGGGGCATGGACGGATTGAGGAGGCCGTTGAAGCCCTTGATGAACCCGCACACTTCAACGCGATGTTTGTTCGCCTCCACCACCGCGCCGTAGATGGTGGCGTTGAGCGCCGGGGTGTCGCCGCCTGCCGTCAGGATGCCGATCCTTTTCATGAGCCTGCTCCTTGAATGCTGTATCGAACGTTACCGGGCCCATTCGCCGCTCCGAATTTGGTTTCCCCCGCTTAGATATTAACATCGGAAGGGAAGCGAGGAATCTAAATAAGGGGACTTCGCCGGATCACCTTTCCCCGATTGGCAATATTTACCGGCACTGGCCTAAAGCCAGATGATCTTTACTTCCTTCTCGACCGAGCGAAATTCCGGATCGCCAGTGTAAATTTCCAGGCCCCGCTCCCTTGCCAATGCGGTGGCAAAGCAGTCGGCCAGGGACATTTTTCGCAAGGCTTTGACCTGGCCGGCATGGATCCTTACGCGGTCATCCTTGCCGGGGCGAAGATCAATCTTCCTTGATCACCAGGGTTCTTTTCGAAGCCGGAACGGCGGCGAGCGCCTGCGCCTTGCCGCTCGGCCAGTACACCGTCACCCGGTCGGCCGCCGGCGCCCTCCCCAGCCCCACAACCAGACGCGGATCGCAGGCGGAGAGATAGCTGCGGGCGCTCTGAACCTCGAAGACCTGCTTCCTCCCCTGGACCTCCACCTCGACGCGCGCGCCGTAGCCGTCGCGGTTGCTCTTCGTCCCCTCGAGCTTGATCACCAGGCTGTTATGATGTTGGGGATTGCTGCCGCGCAGCAGGATCGCCGAGCGATCAAGGGTCATGACGGCGAGGTCGGAGACTCCGTCGTTGTCGTAGTCGGAGCTGGCCAGCCCCCGGCCGACGTACCGCTCCTGGAAAAAAGCCCCGCCCGCCTCCGCTCGCTCGGTGAACTTTCCGGTCCCATCGTTCAGGAAGAGGTTCGGACGCTGCTTGTAGGTGCTCCCTTTCCCTGGATCGGTGAGCTCCACCAGGTCGTTGACGTGGCCGTTCACGGTGACGATGTCTGGATCGCCGTCGAGGTCGGCATCGACGAAGAGCGTTCCGAAGCCGAGCGGGATGAAGGTGTTGCCGAGGTTGCAGCGCTGGCAGCTTTCGGTGAAGGAGCCCTCCTTGCTGCCCAGGTAGAGGGCATTGGTCTCTTGAGCAAAGTTGGTGACGTAAAGGTCGGTCCAGCCGTCGCCGTTCACATCGGCGAGGTCGATGCCCATGCCCGCCTGAGCCTTGCCGTCGGCGCTCAAGGCCACCCCCATGGCGTAGCCCATGTCGGTGAATGAGCCGGTACCGCTCGATTTCCAGAGGAAGTTGGGCGTGGTGTCGTTGGCGACGTAAATGTCCTGGAAGCCGTCCCGGTTGAAGTCGAAGGCCACCACGCCGAGGCCCTTCCCCTCCTGGTCGCCGGCCTTGGCGATGCCGGCTTGCCGGCCGATCTCCTCGAACTTGCCGTTGCCGAGGTTGCGGTAGAGGAGGTCCGGCTCGCCGGGAAAGAACTTGGGATGGCAGTAGACGGTGTTCTCCTTCTCCCGGCAGTGCTTGGAGGTGTGCGGGTGGTAGCGCAGATAGCGGGCGATGTAGAGGTCCAGGTCGCCGTCATCCTCCATGTCGAACCAGACGGCGCTGGCGTTGAAGCCCGTCTCCACCAGACCCGCCGCCTCGGTGATGTCGGCGAAGGTGCCGTCGCCATTATTGCGATAAAGGGTGTTGCGCCCGAAGTTGGTCACCAGGAGGTCGGAGTCGCCGTCGTTGTCGTAGTCGCCGACGGCGACTCCGCTTGAGTAGCGCCGGTCGCCCAGCCCCGCCGCCGCGGTGGCATCGGTGAAGGTGCCATTGCCGTTGTTGCGGTATAGCCGATCCTCCTCCTTGCCGGGCTGGTCGGCGTTGTAGGAGTCGGAGTGGCCGTTGGCGAGGTAAAGGTCATAGTCGCCATCGCGGTCATAGTCGATCCAGCCGAGGCCGCCGAGCATGGTCTCCGGGAGGAATCGCTTGCCCGAAGCGCCGGAGACCAACTGGAAGCGGATGCCAGCCGGTGCGGTCGCCTCGGTGAAAAGCCCTCCCGGCGAGTCGCCGCCGGCGCAAGAGGCGAGGAGGAACGGGATAACGAGCAGTCGTCGCATGGTTTCATCATCATACTGATTTTTCTGTCTGAACTGGAGCCCCTTGTCCGTTAAAGGGGCAGGTCCTTGTACCCCGGATAAATCAGCTGGAAATTCTTTGGACAATGAAACCGCCGCCATCTATAATGCCACTTCATCAGTTTATAAAACTTACTTTCATAAGGGGCGTAACCGTGGAACGGGAGCAGGAAGCGCGGTCATCGTCTTCGGTTGTCAAGCTCGGGGCCATCGCCATCTTATATTCCGGGTTGACCCTCCTCAGCGGCTGCTATGCCGGGCTGGCGGGCTTGGTTCTTGGATTCATCGTCATATCGGAAAACGGCGGGGGGGGTATGGAAGCCGATTCCCTCCCGGTCGTGACCGAATTCCATGTCGATCCTCTCATGGATCCGGACCGCGTCCCCGTTCAGTTCCGCATCGAAAGCGCCATCCAGGGCCGCTTGAGCGCCGAGATCGAGTACGCCAACCTGGACCTCGATCCGAACTCGACCGACCCAGCATCGCGGACTCCGGAGTCCGGCCCTCCGGAGGTCATCGTGCCGGGAAGAACCGTTTCCTTCGTCTGGGACTGCTGCCGCTCCCCTCGGGCGCGATCCCGGCCGGCAACCGGCCCATCGCCTTGACGAGCGGAGACTACGACCGGGATGGCTTCGTCGATGTCATGGCGGCGAACCTGGACTCCGACAACGTGACGTTTCTGCAAGGCGGCCCGGGAGGCTTGAGCGCGGCGGGCGCAATCAAGGCGGGGGATGGCCCTGAGGCCCTGGCCAGCGGCGATTTTGATGGCGATGGCTTCACGGAAGTCGTGGCGGCGAACAAGCGCTCCGGAACGATCACCTGTATCCGGGGGAACCCGCGGGGGCCAGTCTGGGGATATGAAACGGCCGCCGGCAGCAAGTTGAATCCCGTGCCGAGGGGCCTGGCCACCGGAGACTTCGATGGCGACCGCCAGCTGGACCGGGCCGTGGCCAACTTCGGATCCAACCAGGTGGCCTTTTTCAAGGGGGGAGGCGGAGGGCTGTTCCTGGCGGATGAGCTCGAGGCCGGGGATCGCCCCAAGGCCATGGAAGTCGCCGATTTCAACGGCGACGGCTATCCGGCTCTGGCCGTGGCGAACTTCGGATCCCGAAACGTGACCCTTTTTCGCGGCGGCCAGAAAGGACTCGCCAGGGTGGGGGATTTTCAAGCGGGGATGACCCCCATCGCCTTGACGAGCGGCGATTTTGACGGCGATGGCTTCCTGGATGCCCTGGTGGCGAACAATATCTCGAACGACGTGACCTACCTGCGAGGGGACCGGGGCGGTTTCATCCCCGGGGGAAAAATCTCGACGGGGCTGGGCCCCACGGCCATGACCTGCGGCGACTACAACGGGGATACGTTCCACGATGCGGTGGTGGCAAACTTCAATTCCAGAAATTTGACTTTTCTCCGGGGGGATCGAAAAGGCCTCGTAACCGCGGGCGACCTCGCGCTCGAGGCCAGCCCGACCGATCTCCTCAGCGGGGATTTCAACGGGGATGGCTTCCTCGACGTGGCGGCGGCGAACCAGCTGTCCAACACGGTGACCTACCTGCGAGGAGGCCCCGGGGGCCTTCAGGAAGCGGGGGAATTCACCTCGGGCGTCGGCCCCGGGGCCTTGACCCGTGGCGACTATGATGGGGATGGCTTCCTCGATGTGCTGGCGGGCAACGAATTTTCTCATGATTTGACTTATCTCCGGGGCGGGAGCGGAGGCCTCCTTCGGACGGGCGATATCCCCGCCGGGGATGGCCCCAAAGTCTTGACCAGCGCCGACTACGACGGGGATGGATTTCTCGATGCGGTCGCGGTGAACTTCGCATCGAAAAACCTCATCTACTTGCGCCAGCGCTATCTCTTCCCCCATGCGAACCGGTTCATCGATCCGAACACCGCTCCCGGAGAGATTTATCATCTCGCCGACCCCCGAAATCCTCCCCGCTACCTCCTCGATTTCACCGCCTCGGCTTTCTCCGCGCCCGCCCAGGTCTGCCTCCTGCCGGGGCCGGTCTTTGAACTTCCCCAGGGGGAGGCCTATCGCCGCGGCCATTACCTCCTGGCGGTGACGGAGGCGGTGCGCCTGCTGCGCGAAACCGTCGAGCTTCAAGCTCCCGGCCAGCTCACCCTTCGCTTGCGCGACCGCGATCCGGCGCTTCGAGAGCTGGTCCTCGGCCAGCCCTCCGCGCTGCGGGTGCTCAGGAAAAACAGCGCCGCCGGAACGGGCGAGGATGCCGGCCTCCGGCTCGAAGACCTCCGGATCATCGAAATTCCCATGGGCATATGGATTTCGTTTCCCGTTCTCCTCTTTGGCGAATATGTCGTCGCCATGGAGTTAGAACGATGAAAATGAGATGGTGCCATCCGGCCAGAGAAATTATCGGGAAAACATTCATGGGAGGGAAAAATCATGAACAGCGCCTTCAAAATTCTCATCGTGGTCTTCTTGGGAACAATCTCCACCTTGGCTTCAGCGCAGGGGAACTTTTCCCCCCAGGGCATCGAATCGGCCGGCCTGCGCCGCCTCGCGCCGGACGCCCTCATCCACCCCGAGGAGCTCCGGCCCCGGCGGAAGAACTGGGAGCCTTACACGAGCGTCCTCGGAGAGGACATTTTCCTCATCCAGTCCAACATCTTTGCCGAGGATCCAAATACTCCGCCGGACCCTTCCTTCCAGATGATCCGCTACGGCCTGGTGTTCCAGAAGGCCGGCGGCGGGAGTCCCGTCTACGGCGAGGTCTTCTTCGCCGACGGCGGCTCCCCCTACAAGGGGCCCATCAACAACTACCGGCAAGACGGCAACCCCGGCCGGGTCGCCGGCGACCAGCGCCCGGGGGCGGCGAACTTCATCGCCGGCGGGGAGGCCAGCCCGGATGAGTACCCGGAGTTCCGGTCGGATGGCCGGTGGGACACGGGCGTCGCCCGCGGCGGCCGTTATGCCGCCGTCCAGTCCTACGCCTTGAATCCCGGCACCCTTGAGCAAAAGCCGCTCTACAAGGCCTTTGACAGCCTCAACGGCCGCTTGACCTCCGGCAATCCGGGAACCGACCAGATCAGCCGGTTTGGCGGGGACCTGGCGGCGCTGGACAACGGCAATTTCGTGGCGCTGGTGGAGGACCGCTCGGGCCTCCAAAATCAGCAGCTGGGCGGTGGCATCGCCACCTCGGCCGTCCTGGTCGCGCCCGATGGGTCCATCGTCAAGGAAACCTTCGTCATCAACCAGGGGGAGATCTGGTCCAACCTGGCCGCCTTCCAGGGGGGATTTTGCGTGCGCCAGCAGGGGACCTTCTGGTTCTTCGACAACGCCGGCAAGCTTCAAGGGTCCGCTGACCAGGCTCCTCCCGAGCTGGTCGATCCCCTGGGGAACCCGATCGCCTTCGACCGGGGCCGGGGCGATGGAACCCGCATCGCCGGGCACATCAACACCCCCTTCGTGTTCCTGGCCGGGGCCTACACCGATCCCCTCGGCCGCGCCGTCTGCCGGCTGGCCGCCTGGGACTCCCGTGACCGAGGCTACGTGGCCCAGGTCAACGTCAACGAGTTGACCCCGGCCAACGGCGGCATCGATGCGGTCGACTTCCTCCCCGCGCTGGGCCGCGTCAACCTGGCGGTGGACGCCTTGAATCGCGCCGTGGTCGCTTACGAGGTCCAGCCGGCCGAGTTCCTCGCCCAGCAGGTTGCCGCCCGGGTCTTTGCGTTTGACCCCGAGAAGAAGGAGTTCCGGGCGCTGACCCCCACCTTCTTCCCCTTCGTGAACAGCAACCCCGCTTGCTTCATCGGCGGCGGCGCCAGGCACCACAGCTTCCGCCCGAGCCCCGCCATGACCACCCGCGCCATCTGCATCGCCGCCAAGGGAGAGATCAATCCCCGGAATATCGATGGGGACAACGATTTTTGCGCCGACTCCCCCGCCCTGGCAAACTTCTACACCGTCTTCACCCACCCCGATCCCCAGGACGACCCCACCCCGCCGGCGCCGGCAGCGGGTGGCAGCCAGCTTCCGGGGGACTGCAACCAGGACGGCGCCGCCGATCTGTCCGATGCCATCTGCCTCCTGAGCCATCTCTTCCTGGGCAACCCCGAGCGGCTCCCCTGCGAAGGGGGAAAAAACACCGATCCCGGCAACCGGCGGCTCCTCGACTTTAACGGCGACGGGCCGGCCGATCTGAGCGATGCGGTGGCTTTGCTGCAGTGGAAATTTCTCGGAGGGGCGGCGCACCCGCTGGGAGAGGCGTGCATCCCCATCTCCGGATGCCCCAGCCTTTGCCAATATTAACTTTTGCGGAGGTCCGTGAGGATGCACAGCCAGTCCGGCTCGCCTTCGCCGGTGGTGTCGAGCGGCGCCAGCGTGGCGCTTTGCAAATCCAGGCGCGCGTCGGCGGCGCCGTCGCCGTTCAAGTCGAAGGAGAGCCGCGGCAACTCGAAGGAAGGCAGCTCCAGGCCCGCCAGCGCGCCCCCCAGAGCCGGGCCCAGGGCGCCCAGGAAAAGCTCCCCCAGGCTCGCGAGCAGCGCGTCGTCGAGGTCCACGGACTCCCGCGCCACGCCGATCGAGAGGCCGGCGGCGCCTTCGGCCAGGGCATCGGGGAAGGGATCCGCATCCGGCCCATCGTCGGTCGCCATGGCAAAGGCGATCCTGGGGGCGCCATTCTCGCCGCGCGCCAGGATCAGGCTGGCCGCCAGGCGGAAGCTGAGCCGGTAGGCGAAGAGCTCGACCTCATCCGGGCGGCCATCTTTATCGCTCGCCCCGACGCCGTCCCGGGCGGTGTCGGCGACCAGGGCGGCGACCAGCTCGTCCACCGCCACCTCGACCGGCGCGCTCCCGAAGGCGCCCGGCGGCAGCGGCAGCGGCTCGAGAAGCTCCGGCACGAGGATGAAGTCGGAGCTCGAGGCCCCGGCGTTGTGCCCCTGGAGGGCGAGCGTGTTTTCTCCCGCGCGCAGGAGCCCGCGGAAGGGGGCGAGGTCGATATCGATCCACGCCGGCTCGATGGCCGCGGTCGCGGCCGCCGTCGACGGCACCGGCGTCCCCGGGGCGCCGGGGAGGTTCACGCGCGCCACCTCCTGGCCGTTCAGGTACGCAGCGAAGCCGTCATCGTAAAGGACGCGCAGGATCAAGCCCCGGGGGATGGCGGGATCCACCAGAGCGAACTTCTTCCTCAAGTAAAGCGAGAGGTAAGCGCCGCCCGCCATGCCGGCAAGCTCGGTCTTGACGAGCCGCAGCTCCGCCGGCGCGTTCGAGTAGCCGAAGCCGGAAGGCCCTTCGGCCCAGGAGCCGTCGTCAAAGCCCGGCGCCTTCCACGCGGCCGGCGGCTCGCCGTGAGCGTATCGCCAGCTCTCCCCCGGCCCGACCACCGCCCGCCCCGGCGGCCGGCCGGTGAGCTGGAGAGAGATCGGCATGGCCGCCTGCACGCGGATGCCCAGCGGCTGGTCGGGGGCGACCCCCGGCAGGTCGCCGAGGCGCGGCCCCAGGAGGGCCGTCAAGGTCTCCACCGTGAGCGGCACGGCGGACTCCAGACCGCCGAGATCGACGGCGGCATCCAGCATCCCGCTCGCGGTCATTTCCGCCAGCGCCTGGTTCAAGGTGTCGGCCGAGAGCGACAGCGTCGCATCGACGGGATGGTTCGCAGGCACCTCGAGAGGCAGCGGCGGCGGCGGGGCGAAGCGCGCCGCCGATCCGGGGTAGACCGGAAAGCCTGGATCCCGCGTTTTTCCCCGCCAGGTGGCATCGAAAACCACCGACAGCCCTTCCAGCGACTCCACCGCCTCGGCGAATCGGGTGTCCAGCGCCACCGATCCCAGGTCGGCGCCGATCTTCAAGCCGCTCAAGGCGTCGGCCAGCGCCGGCAGGATTTCCTGGTCGGCTGCCTGCTCGACGGCGCGCTTCACCTCGGCTTCGATCTGGCCGCGGAAGAGCCCGGCGAGGAAGTTGAGCAGGCTGTCGAAGATGCCGAAGGGGTCGAGGAAGCCGCTGACGGTGAGTTCCGAGCCGCCGATTCCGACCGTGAAACCATCGGAGGCGACCTCGAGCCCCGCCCCGCCGGGCTTCGGGCTCAAGGCGAAGGCGCCGTCGATGGTCACCTGGCTGGCCGTCCAGACGGCGTTCCAGCCATCGGTCCCCAGGAAGCCGTAGTCGCTCCGGCCTTCGGCGAAGAGCTTCACCTGATCGAGGCGGACGGTCATGCCGATGCGGCCGCCCCCCGCGGCGGAGGGGTAAAGGTCCAATCCCACCGCGCCGGCGACCTCGACGCGGTTGCCGATGACGCGGAGGTCGACCCCTAAAAAATTGTTTTGATAGAGCACCGCGCCCCGGACGGCGCCATCGAGGGCCGCGGGCACCTGGCTCAGGAACGGCTGGAGGATGGCCTCGAGCTCGCCGTAGCCGCCCTGCCCGGTGAGGTCGAGAAGCAGGCCCCGCGCCGCCTGACCCGCGAGCAGGACCGACGCGCGGCCGATGCCCAGCTCGAGAAACGCCGTCCGGCCGGCC
Source organism: Planctomycetota bacterium (assembly GCA_016209605.1). Taxonomy (GTDB): domain Bacteria; phylum Planctomycetota; class UBA8108; order UBA8108; family JACQVS01; genus JACQVS01. Next base: position 8,290 of record JACQVS010000153.1, on the reverse strand, counting down.
TCATCGACCGCCTCGAGCCGCAGGAGGTTGAGCCCCGGCGCGAGCGGAACAGCGGCCTGAAATTCGAAGGGGAGGACGGGCGGCCCCGCCGGCGTCGCATCGATCCCCTCCACCAGCACCTTCGCCACCTTGCCGTCATCGGACACGCGGCCGCGCACTGTCGCGCTCTCGCCATCCACCAGGGCCCCCGGCGCCGGAGACAGCAAGGTGAGCGCCGGCGGCCGGTTGTCGGGCAGGCCGCTCGCCCGGCAGGCGACATCTCCGGTGGACGCGTTCCCCTGGACTCCCCTCACGCCGTAGAGATAGCTGCCGCCGCGGGCCGGGGCGTCGCGGTAAGCCGTGGCGTTGCCGGAGAGGGCGGCGATGAGCCGGCCGTCGCGCCGCACCTCGATGGCCGTGTACGCCTCGGCGAGTTTCCAGGAGAGCAGAACCGCCGGCCCGGACCTGGCGCAGGAGAGGTTTAGCGGCTCCGCCAGCCCGCAGCCGAGGCCCGGCGTCGGATCGGGACCGGGCGCCGGCCAGGGGAGCGGCAGCGCCGGCCGGCCGAGGAAGAGGAAGCCCAGGGTGGCGATGGGATCGGAAATGTCGACCTCCTCATCGTCATTGGCGTCCGCCGCCGCTGGGCACGGCGGCGCCGCTTCGCCCAGGAAGAGGTGGTAGAGGGTGAACTGGGGGTCGGAGATGTCCAGCTCGCCGTCAAAGTTGGCGTCGCCGCGGATGAAGAAGGCGGCGTCGCCGGCTGACGCTGACAGCAAAACCAGGATGAGACAGCAAACCCAACGAGCCATGATGTTCGACCTCAGATTACTGAGAAACCATCACTTATTGTCCTTCAATTTTTCGATGACTGCAACGCCCAAATAGGCCGCCAGCGCCGCCGCCAGGGAGGCCAGGTAGGGGTACGCGAAGTTCATACCGTAGCGCATCCACGCCCACGAGCCGGTGCCGGCGAGCAGCGCGGCGAAGGCGCTCCCCCTGCGGCCGATGCGGGTGAAGAGCCCGAAGGCCATGATCATGAACAGGCCGGCGCTGCCGAAGGACGAGGCTTGCTCGACCAGATCGTGGGAGGCTGCGTCCGGCGAGGAGATAATCGGATTGCGTGGCGATGCGCTTCGAGACCAGCACTCCGATGAGGAGCTGGAGGAAGATGTAGATGAAAATTCCCAGAAGCTCGAGGCTCATGGCGGGGTGTTCACGAGTTCGATGTTGTCCAGGTAAAAAACCGTCTTCTCGACCGCCGTGCTCGAAAAGCCTAACCACTGGATGGTCTTCCAGTCCGGGCTGGGGCTCTTCAAGCCGCCGAAGCGCCGCGGCTCCTTGCCGTCCTGCGAGACCTCGAGATCCCAGGCGCCGGTCGACCGGGAGCCCAGGCCGGCCGCGACTTCAAAGTGGAACCACTCGCCGGCGGGGAGGTCCATCAGCTCCTTGCCGGCGACGGAGAGCCGGCCGTTTCGCACCCACAAGCTCGGGCCGACGCGGTAAGGGCTCCAGGAGTCGCGCCACTCGTGGAACATCACCACCCCCGCTTCGACCCGCAGATCGAAGCGGCAGCGGGTGACGCCGTCAAGGTGGTTGGGGACGTAGTAAAAGTGCGGATTGAAGGCGAACTGCAGGCCCGGCGCGTCCGCCACCTTGAGCGAGCGCTTGCCGCTCCGCGCCGCCTCCTCGGTGACGGCGACGGCGTCCCCCTTCCCTTCGACGTGGGCCTGCGCCGAGGCCGGCCTCGCGCCGGGAGGGGAATCCTCGAAGCCGTCGCGCATCTCGAGGGGCGGAGGCGGAGGCGGCGCCGCCGCGAACTCGACCGGGGGATATTTGAATTGCTCCGGCAGGGCCGTCCACTCCGGGTCGCCGTAGAGGCCGGCGCGGGTGAAATCGAAGGGCTTGAAGCCGACCTTTCCGGCCGGCGAGCCGGGCTGGAGGCGGAAGTCGGAGCGGGCCGCATCGACGAACAGGGGATCGGCGATCAGGGAGCCCTCGTCCTTGCCGCTCACCTGCCACTCCTCGAGGCTCATCTCCTCGAAAGTCACCGGCTCGCCGGCGGCGTTGAAGTAGAGATTGCGGCGCAGCCGGATGTTGGCGTCCTTCCAGGAGCCGTGGAAGAGCCGCCCGCCCTTCCAGTAAACCAGGTTGTTCTCGAAGGTGAAGGAGAGATGCTCCTCGACGCGCGAGCGCTGCAGCTGCCCGTCCATGCTGAAGGCGAGGATGTTGTTGCGGATGAGGTTCTCCTTGCCGTAGTGCTGGTGATAGGTGCCGGTCTTGACGTTGTAGACGAGATTGTTTTCGAGGACGATGCCGGTGCTCCCCTCATCGTTGTAAAGCCCCCACCCGCCGCGGCCGTAGTGGTCGTAGGAGTAGATGTCGTGGATGACGTTGTTGCTCACGGTCGTCCCCGGCGACGGCCCGAGGGTGTAAACGCCGCCCAGGTCGCTCAAGACGCCCCGGCCGAGGTGATGGATGCGGTTGAAGTCGATCCGGTTCCGCACCGCCAGGCTCTCGCCGTATCCCCAGCGCCAGCCCACCGACACGCCGGTGTAGCGCAGGTCGGAGATGTCGTTGTGGGTCACCTGATTGTCGCCGCTGTGGCCGATCCACACCCCCACCGCGCCCATGAAGATGAGGCCGGCGGAGCGGACGATATTGTTGTCGATGGCGATGCGGCCGGTGCGGTTTTCCAGCTTCGGCTGGATCGACCCCTCGCCGATGCGGATGCCGCCGGCGCCGAGGTCCTCGAGCCGGCAGCGGGTCACGCGGCAGTTCTCGCAGCCGCGGCGGAACCATATCCCGTAAATCCCCGCGTGGGCGATCTCGCAGCCTTCGATGTTTATGTTCCGGGCGCCGTCGGCCAGCACCACCGCCGGGATGCTGTAGGCTGCTTGTCCATCGCCGTGGCCTTGCGGCGGCAGGAGGTACTGGCCGTGGTGGAAGGCCAGCCCCTTCAAGGCGATGTGCTCGACCCATTTGCCGCGCTCGGGATCGCCCGCGAAGATGACGAACTGCTCCACCAGCGGCGCCACCACCTCGGCGCGGGCCATGTCCTCTCCGGGGAGGGGGAAATAGCTCAAAGCGCCGTCGCGGTCGAGGAACCACTCGCCGGGGGCATCGAGGGCCGCCTTGAAGTTCTCGAGGTGGTAGCGCTGCGGCGGCCCCCACTGGAGAAACGGCCAGGGGGCCGGGCCGGTGGTGATGGCGATGTTTTTCTCGAAATCGACCGCCGCCAGGCGATGGCGCGAGACCTCCCAGGAGTGGTAAGCCACCAGGGTGACGTCGCTCAGATTTTTGACGCTCTGGAGGGGCCTCACATCCTCGGGACGAGCCTGGAAGGCGCGGTTCGCCAGATCGGCCGGCTGGCCGGTCAAGGGATCGATGCCGCGCTCGATCCGGCGGAGCATGTAGTGATAGAACTGGTTGGGCGAGCGCGCCCGCACCGCGCGGCGGCCGTTCACGAAGAGCTGCTCGAAGGTCCATTTACCCGCTCGCGCTTCCGGAATTTCGGCCACCCACAAGCCGCCGGCCGCGGGGTTGAAGCCGCCGATCCTGCGGCCGCCGGAAAAGAGCGGCCGGGCGCCGGGGGCGGCCTCGTAGGCGATGGGTGCCCGAGCCGTGCCGCTGTCCTCGGGCGTGAAGACGACCGGCTCGCGGAGCGCGTACTCGCCCGCGGCGATGAAGACGCGCGCCGGCTCGGCCAGGGGCCCCTTCTCCTTCCAGCGGCGCACGGCCGCGCTCGCGCCGGCGAGGGAGGCCAGCGGCCCATCGGATTTCTGGGCATTGGGCTTCTCGAGCCGGCCGGACCAGGCATCGTTCCCCTCGGGGGCGACGAACAGGGTCAAGGCGCCAGAACTTGGGGCGAACGTCAAAAAAAGGATCGAGAGCGCGCCGAATCGAAGCGGCGAGATGGTCATGAGGCTTACTCCCTGAAATAAGTTTAAAAACACGATTACAAATGATAAAAATAACTGGTTGTCGGATTTTTTAAAGGAGGTTCTGGCCATGAAAGCTGCGATTTTTCTCTTGCTCCTGGCTCGGGCCGCCGCCTTAGCCGATTTCCCGCTTCCACCTTCGCCAGCCGGCGACCTCTACCTCTCCAGCTCCGGCGCCAACCGGGTGTTTTGCTTCACCCGGCAGGGGATCTTCCGCTTCAGCTTCACGGCCCCTGGACTCAACTCCCCGCGCGGCCTGGCCTTCAACCGCCGCGGCGAGCTGTACGTGGCCAGCCAGAACTCGAACGACATCTTCGCCTTCAAGCCGGATGGGGCCTTCCTCCGCCGGTTCGCGGCGCCCCAGCTCTCCGGCCCCACCGGCATCGCCATTGCCCCCGATCAATCGATCCACGCCGCCTCCTTCAACAACGACCAGGTGGTGGTGTTTTCGAAGGACGAAATTTTTCAGCAGACCTACACCGCGTCGGGCCTGGACGGCCCCAACTGCGTCGCCTTCGATGGCCATGGAAACCTCTTCGTCGCCAGTCAAATGAAGAGCAGCGTCTTCCGCTTCGACCCCCAGCTCCAGTTCCTGGGTGAGTTCACCGGCGGCGGGCTCTCGAGCGCTATGGGGATCGCCCTGTGGGAAGAAAAGCTCTTCGTGTCCGGAGGCGGGAGCAGCGCTGTGGGCGTCTTTTCGCTCGACGGCGATTTCGAGAGGAACATCCGAGATGCCAGCTCCATCGTCGCACCCCAGGGGCTGGCGTTTGACGATGCCGGCCGGCTCTACGCGAGCAATTACGCCGCCGGCACCGTGGCGGTCATCGGCCCCTCGGGGGCGGTCCTTTCGACCTTTGGCCATCCGGGGATCCGTCTCGCCCGCAGCCTGGCCTTCCGGCCCATCCCGCCCGCGGTCACGTTCATCCGCGGCGATTTTGACCACAACGGCACACCCGACCTGAGCGATGCGGTGGGCCTCCTCAGGTTCCTTTTCCTGGGCGATCCGCCCAGCGGCTGCATGGACGCCGGCGACGTCGATGACAGCGGCGAGCTGACCATTGGCGATGCGATCGGGCTCTTGCAGCATCTTTTCCTGGGCGCTCTTCCACCCCAAGCCCCCTATCCCGACAGCGGCCAGGATCCCACCCCCGGCGACCCCTACTACTGCCAGGAGTAGAGCCGCCTTTGAACGTCTGAATGTCTTCGCATCTTGACACCTCCGTGGGTCTGGGTTAAATAGTTTAATTCGGAATCTAATGCGCCCTTAGCTCAGCTGGTAGAGCAGCGGATTCTTAATCCGCTGGCCGAAGGTTCGATCCCTTCAGGGCGCACCAATGTAAGCCCCTCTGCGATAATCACTTGCAGGGGGTCTTTTTTTAATAAAAATGGTAATTTTGCAAACTGGGACGCATGATGGAAAAGGGCGATCCACTCACCGCCAGAGTCTTTGACTTGTGTCCGTTTGTCGCCGCCGTTCCTTCCGCCATCCGCGCCGATGATCCTCCCGAGTTCACCTGCAGGAAGATGTGATATACGTGCGAAAGTACGGCACCGCCTTGACCTTCGATGTCATAACCCCGAAGAGCTACAAGGGGATCGGCCGGCGGGCAACTCTCGCTCACGCAGGGGACGGCGGGGAAGCCGGTGGACCCCTCGGCCAAGGATCCGGTCGACCGAGAGTCGAGCCGCATGCAGGCGGTGGCGTATTTCTTCCCGCCGACCGACTTCCTCAATTGATGTCGTTCAGAGTCGGAAAGTATCGATTGTGCGTTGCCTGACGTCGAGTCAGCTTCCAGACCCTCTCGATGGGGTTCATGTCCGGGCTGTATAGCGGCAAGAACTCAAGGTCGAACGTTCCCGAAATTTGCTCCCGCCATTCCTTGTGAAGACGACCATGATGGTACTTCGCGTTGTCGGAGATGGTCACCACGCGACGTTTGCCCGCTGCGGTGACGCTCCGAAGCTGCTTCATGAACGTGAAGAACGTTGCCGCGTTGAACATGTGTTCCTCTCTGCGGAAGACGAGCTTGCCATCGCGAAGACGGACAGCCCCGAAGAAACCCACGGTCTTCCGGGTGGGGTGGTGCAGAACGATGGGGTCCTTGTCCTCGGGGGGTATCCACATGCGGCAGAAGAATACTTCCGCTCGGCGGATATTTTGGTTTGTCGATTGAGGTAGAAATCGACGATGCTTTCAATGGCCGGTTTTGGAGCAACTCAAAGGAGTTTGGCATTCGAGGAGATTGTCGTTGGTGGGATCCGGCCCGCATCCGGGGAAGGGATCCTTCGGGGGCAAACCGGTGAGAAACCTCCAGTAAAGCAAGTTGATCGGGTCGGTTGTGTCGATGTGGCCGTCGTCATTGACATCCATGACATCCATGCAGTCAAGGCAAAGTTCTCCCAAAAACATACAGCTCAAGCTGGAAATGGCATCGCTGATGTCAAATAAGCCATCATCGTTGGCGTCGCCTCGCCGAAACTGGGGCAGGGCGAGGAGACGCACCTCTCCATCTTGAGTGGTCACGAGGACCGATTCGCCATTCTGGCCGGTGAGAATATTTCGCACTGGCGCCTCCGCAACGCCGAGGCAGCGAACAAATTTAAGAGGAAAATTTCCTCCGGCGCTGGCATCCAAGGCGGGTGTAAAGCAAATTTCAAAAAGTTCATGTGCGCCTGGTGGGATCACGACGTCTCCCGCCGGTGAATTGATCCAGCCGATGGTGATTCCGGCTGTCACTCCCGAACTGGAAGTACAATTGACCGAGGGCTTGAAGTTGAAGTGAATCTCGGCGCTGTCAGGCAGGTCCGCGCCGGCTTGGATCCTTTGAGGAATCAGAAACGATGGGCCGAACGCCAATCCGATCTCGCCGCCTTTGATGGCGATCTGATGATTGAGCGCAATTTTGACGCATCCCATTCTATCAGGCAAAATTGCTAAAGCGCCTTGGAACAGCTGGCAATCATCGGGAATGGCGTCTCCATTTTGATCTTTTGAGGAGCCGCTTGAAATATCAATCGAGTCATTAATTCCGTTATGATTACAGTCGGTTTCAGGAAGACCGGGATCCCGGATCAGCAAATCATCAAAGATTTCATCCGGGATCACGCAGCCAAAAAAAAGATGGCTATTGCGATCGTTCAGGAACGGACCGACATTTTCCAGCACCGGAAATGCAACTGACATATCCGCCTTGAAGTTGCCGTTGTAGCTGTCGTCGATTGAGAAGGTGATTTTGCTGCCGATTTTTTCTATGCGGGCGCGATGGGGTCCAGCGGTTTTCAAGTTTCCCACCTTGACACCGCCAGTGGCGGTGGTGACCTCCACAAATCCCTCATTAACAAGGGGATGGGCGCGGAAATTCATGGAAAGAGCCGGCTCATGGTAACCATTTTCACGGCGTTCCCCAAATCCGATTCCAATGAACACAATGTCATTCTTGGTGGTGAAAGTGATTTCAAAGATGAAATCGCGCATGTTATAATCGGACGCCACAGTGCGCATGTATTGGCGGTCATCAAACGCCAGATAACCGGTGCGGCGAATGACGCCTTTGGCAACAGAGAAGTAACTTTTGTATCCTTCCAGGCTAGGATTGGGAAACGAACTTTCGAAATGGTCTTCAAAGTATACTTTTTGCAACTGGCATTCATCGGGAATGCCGTTCGTGTCTTCATCTGGCAACGTTCCAGCGGCGATTTCCGCGGCGTCATCCGTGCGGTTATTATTGCAATCCGAAAAAGCTTGAGGTGGTGAATAAATTTTCAAATCGTCGAATTTTTCCAAAGGTATAACCGCTCCAAAAAATAGATGGGAGGTTGTATCGGTTAGAAAGGGAGCTACATCCTGCAAATCCGGCAATGTTACCGAGATATCCGGATTGAAGGTACCGTTAAACTTCTCATCTACAGAAAAAGTGATGGAGCTGCCGTGCTTTTCAATCAGGGCGCGATGGGGTCCAGAGGAGAACAACCTACCAAGTGGCACATCTCCGTACTTGGTGTACAAAAACACTCCGGTGTCAATAGTCACGGGGTGGATACTCAAATAGACGGAGGTCACGGGGACATTGTAAGCCGCTTCACGAAGCCCTGAGCCCAATCCAATAAATATGATATCCTCTTTGTTAGTAAAATTGATTTCATAGGCAAAATCTCGTTGATTGTAGTCGGCTAGGACGGTACGCAGGTAACGCCGGTCATCAAAGGTTTGATTGCTTTCTCGGAAAATGGTGCCATTGCTTACTTTGAAATAAGGGGAGTAAGACTCCAGGTTTGGGTTTTGGTCCGGAGAATCGAAATGATCTTCGAAATAAGCTTCAGTGCCAGACGACAGAGGCGATGGAAGAATCAAAATCAGCAGTCCGGTTGTGAAG
>JACQVS010000152.1 GCA_016209605.1 Planctomycetota bacterium | reverse complement strand
CTTCCAGGTGGTGGGCCATGGCGATTCCTTTCGGGGCCAACTTATCCAAAATAAATGTCAGAAACAACTCGCTTTTAAAATATTTGGGAATAAAATCCTAAATTATGATTAAGGGTTTGTTGTTGGGTTAAGTTTGAAAGCTAGATCGAAGATGAGGTTTATGATGGGAGCACCAAAGCCCACGTGAGAAAAAATCGCTCGAGGTTCGCGTCTTACCACATCCTCTCCGCGCTCACCCTGCTCCTGGCGCTTCTGCCCGGGCCCGTTGCCCTCGCTCGCGCCTGCCGGGTGAACCTGGTTCCCAATGGGCGCAAGTTCATGTGCCTCACCTGTCACGTCGGATCGAGCGGCGGCGTTCGCAACCTCTTTGGAGATGCGGTCTCCTTGATCATCGGTGGAAGCAGCAGTTGCAGCCTGCAGTTCTGGGGACCCGCTCTCGCCACCGAGGATTCCGATGGCGACGGGCTCGCCAACGGCGAGGAGCTCGGGGACCCCGCCGGCGCCTGGAAGCCCGGCGACCCGAGTCCAGGGGATCCCGCGCTGGTGACCCCGCCCGGGGTGGCGGAGACGCTCTCCAAACCCGAGGTCAGCTCGGTGGACCCAAAAGAAGTGTCGACCCTGGGCGGAACCGCGATCCGGGTGAGCGGCGCGAATTTCCAGGCCAGCACGGTCATCCGGATCGGAGCGCTGCTCCTGGAAAGCCGGAATTTGGTCGACGCGGCTCTCATCACCGGCGTGGCGCCCGCTCTGAGCCCGGACGAGACGCCCGGGCCGCGGGACCTCACCGCGTCGGACGAGCGTGGAAATTCGATCCTCGCGGGAGCGGTCATCTACGTGGTCCCTCCGAACGGGATGAATGACTTCGTCCGCGGCGACTTCAACTCGGACGGCTCGGTGGACCTCTCCGACGCCGTCGGCCTCCTCCTCTTTCTCTTCACCGGCGGCGGCCCGCCGGCTTGCCTCGATGCGGCCGATGCCGACGACTCCGGCAAGGTCGACATCTCCGACGCGGTCTTCATCCTGGCGTTTCGCTTCCTGGGAGGGGCGAGGATCCCGTCGCCCTACCCGATGGCGGGCCCCGACCTCTCTCCCGACGACCTGCCCTGCGGCGGGCCGGGATCGGGCTCGATCTCGGAGTTCCGGGCGGGCCCTGCGTCCATCGACCTCCCGGCGGTGGGGACTGTCGCGCAGGTCGAGGTGACGGCATTTGTAGACGGCGTGCAGACCGACCTTCACCTCGCCGCGCAGGGCACGACTTATGAGTCTTCGAACCGGGCGGTCGCAGCGGTCTACCGGGACGGGCTCGTCGAGGCCCGCGGGACCGGCGCGGCGACCATCGCGGTGCGCCACGGCGATCTCGAGGCGGCAGTGGCGGTGAGGGTCACGGCGGCCGGCGGCTCCCCGGCCGTGAAGGTGCTGGCGTCGAGCGAGCTCGGCCTCCATTTCCTCGACCGGGAGTTTTCGGTCTTTTCGTTCCATCCCCCCTCCAGCTCGCTCCGCGCCCAGGTCGTCCGCAGCGAAGCGGCCGGCAAGGTCGCCATCCTCGACGAAAGCCAGGTGGAGATGCGTTATTCGCCGATGGTCGATGCGCGCGGCTCGGAGAACTCGACCAGCGTTCGCAAGACCGACTTCTGGAAGGCGGCGCCGGCCTCCTACGGCCGGCCCTTCGAGGCCGGCCAGGGCCTGCTCGGGCTCTTCATGCCGGACGACGGCCCCCGCGCCGGGTCCCCAACCGCTGGCGCGCGACGCGCTGGGCGGCTGGTGGCGGGCCGCCGGAATCCCCATCCTCGCTATCGATGACGCCAGCGGGTACAACCCCTTCCCCCTGATTCGCGTCACCGCCTTCGACCTTGCCACCGGCGAGCCGCTGGCTCACACCGACGTGGTCCTGCCGGTGGCGCAGGAGACGGAATGCAGCAACTGCCACTTCACCGGCGGCATGGCGGCGCCGGCGGGGACTCTTCAATGGTCGCGCGATCCGGATCTGGAGGTCCAGTCGAAACGGAACATCCTCCTCCTCCACGACGACCGCATCGGGACGAATCTCCGGGAGATCGCGCCGGTCGCCTGCACCCGGTGCCACTACTCGGAGCTCCTCGACTCCACCAAGGCCGGCCCGACGCCGGACCAGGCCCACAACTTGACGCTGTCGCAAGCCCTCCACAACTTCCACGGCAAGCAGGTCGACGCCTCCGGCAATCCGGTTTTCCCGCAGGACGCCCCGGCCTCGGAGACCCGCTTCAACTGCCACCCCGGGACTCGAGACCAGTCGAGCCGCGGCGCCATGCACGCGGCCGGAATCGATTGCCGCGATTGCCACGGCGGGATGCTACAGGTCGGCGGGGCGTACCCGCTGCGGCCGGCCGGGAGCATCGATGGGATGAACGATGACCAGCCGCGGCGGCCGTGGAAGGACTTGCCGCTTTGCGGCTCCTGCCATACGGGCGACGCGCTCAGCCACCTGACCGGCCCCGACCTCGTCATGGCGCCGGACGGAATTCGGCTGAAGCAAGCCTACCGGATCGGGGACGAATCCGCTTCCCCCATCAAAGCGGCCAACAAGCGTTTTTCCGAAAATGACCAGGCCGCTTTCCACGAATCGAAGGGGCACGGCGGCCTCCTCTGCGAGAGCTGCCACGGCAGCCCTCATGCCGAGTGGCCGGTCTCCGACCCCGCCCACAACGGCAACGTGGCGGCGCAGCAGATTCAAGGGCACGCGGGAGTCCTCATGGAGTGCGGCGCCTGCCACGCGGCGGGAAGCCTCGAGCTCTCCCTCAACGGGCCGCACGGCATGCACAATGTCAACGACTGGGTCTGGATCCATCGCGAAGGGCATTTCAACCATGGCGCCTTTTACAAGGAGGGGCAAGCCAACCGCTGCAAGGTCTGCCATGGTGCCGACCTGAAGGGAACGGTCCTCTCGCGGACCGCGGCAGACCGCGTCTATCGCATCGAAGACGACATCATCGCCCGCCTGCCGAAGGGCACCATGGTGCGCTGCGACCACTGCCACATCATGCCGAAGCCGGACGGCCTGTGAGCCGCCGCCGGCGCCGGGCCGAGCGGCATGGGAGTTGCCGATCTCATCCCGGTGCCATGACCCGTTCGCTTGAACCTGTCGTTAACCTCTTGGGAGCGAATAACCGGATTCCACCGGGAGCTGGCGGTTCGTTCCGCGAGGTCCTGGAAAATCGACAGTTCGTCAAACTCTGAGACGAAAACCGCCCTGGCGCGTCGCCCAGGGCAGTTGATACAACTCAGGCTCTTGAAAGAGACTGGGCCCTGGCGGGAAGAACAGACATGAGCGAAACAGACCACAGGCCAGTTGGAGAAGTTCCATTCACACCGCCGTCCCCCCTCCAGCAATATTCTGGAGAACCGGGCGATCTCCCTATCATCATCCTCGATGTCGACCTGGCCGATCTCCCCGACCTGGCAAGCCGAAGACGATTTTCCCGGCTCGCTTTCCTCGGCGTTCCGCTGGGATGTCTTGCTGCTCTGATGCCGTTCGCGAAAGGGCTTTTTGATGGGGGCAGCGGGCAATCCGTTTCCCTCCAGGTCCCGGCGCCGGCCTCAAAGGCAACCTCTTTCGACCAGGGCGGGCAGCTAGCAGTGGCCATACCGGCCCCGGAACTGCAGGGAGAGGAGTTTCGAAAAGTTGCCGGCAGCCAAGCGGATCCGTTGCCCATCGAGTCGCCGCTGCCAATGGAGGCTGCTGAGGTGTTCTCGATCCCCGCCAAGGCCCCCAGCGCCGCCGAGCCTTCAAGCGGCTCCATTGTGGCGACGAAGATCATCGATCCTGTGGAGGACTGCGGCAGCTCCGGCTGTCACGACCATCTGGCCATCTCCACCGGGGGGCACTCCCGGCTTTCCACGGATTGCGGCGCCTGTCATATCGCCGTGGGGAAAAAGGCCGATCACCAGTTTGGTTTTGCCGTCCTGACCGCTGAATTGTGTCTCGCTTGCCATGACCGCGAGATGGTCCGAGGCACCGGCAAGGGGAAAGTTGGCAACATCGCCGCGCAGATCGCCGACTCGAAATTCAAGCACGGTCCCGTCCAGATAGGCGACTGCCAGAGCTGCCATCTGTTCCACTCCTCTGCCAATGCCAGCCTCCTGAGGGAGCCGTACTCGGGTGATTTCTACCAGCAATTTGGCGACACCAGCTATGCCCTCTGCTTTCGCTGCCATGACCAGGGGCTCGCGCATCTCGAGCGCACCACGGCAGCGACGGCGTTTCGAAATGGCGATCAGAATCTCCACTACCTTCATGTCAACCGCGAGAAAGGCCGCAGTTGCCGCGTTTGTCACGAGATCCATGCGAGCGATCTGCCGGACCACATTCGCGCCAGCGTTTCATTCGGATCAAAGGGCTGGGAGCTTCCCATCAACTTTCAGAAAACGGCGGATGGCGGAACCTGCAGCCCGGGCTGCCACCGGCCGAAAGCCTATGGGCGGCAAACGGATTTGGCCGGCCGGTGACCAGGGACTCCCACCGTCGCCGAAAACGAAGTCCGGCCCGCCGCCATGGCGCGGCCGCCAGCAGTCGGGCAAACCGATCAGGCTAGATTCACTCATCAGGCTTTGTCAGCAAGGAGGATTCTGAGGTCTTTGCCCAAGGCTCCAGCATAACGTTCCAGCGTCGTCAGCGTGGGATTGGGGCGTGGATCGTTTTCGAGGCGCGAGAGCATTGAGCGGGGCATGCCGGTTCTGGCCTGGATGTCAGAAAGGCTCAGGCCTTGCCGAAGACGCTCGGCCTTGAGCAGATCGAAGGCCTCCTGCAGGCGGGTTTGCGCCGCCTCATGAGCGGCCTTGATCCGCCTGCCCTTCGCAATGATCTGCTCCCTCTCCGCCTCGACGAGGGCGCGCACTTGGCGGATCCGTTCGCCCTCGGCATCGGTCAACTTTCGAGTGATCCGTTTGGCTAGTCCCATGGCCAGATCCTTCTAGATGTTTTACTCTTCTCCGCTTTTTCGTTTCTCGAAGAACCGAGTCAATTCAGTCGATTGGGTAAGCAGTGATCGGGTACACCGTCATCTCATCGAGCAATTCGTAAACACAAGCCAAAAAGCGACCGTTTGCGGTGAAGCCGAATGCGATCGGGCGGCCGCTCGACTCGCTTTCTTCGACCTGGATGAGATCGCATACTACCTCCTCGAATTCCCCTGGCGTAACGCCATGCTCCATGAGGTGCTGCTCGTTCTGATCGTCCCAGACGAAGAAGTATAAGAGCTTGTTTCAAAATGAAGCTTTGAGGCGGCTTGCGAGCGCCGGTGGGTCGAATGCAAGAAGCGAGGCCGTAGGCGATACAACGGAGAGTATCGTCGAGGCCGAGCGACGCCGCAGTCGGCCCCCCGCCGCCGCAAGACGGCCGAAGGGCATTTTGAAACGGGCTCTAAGGGCATCACCAACCTCTTAATCGATGTCTAGTATATGATAACCCGGTTATCATAAAAGTCAACAATAATACTTCCCTGGAAAATGAACGATGGCCGGCATGGTGCCGCGTTCACGCTGTGGGATTGCGGCGGAGCTGCGCTAGATCTCCAAACTTTTCAGCTCGATGCTGTCATCCAGGATCAAGTCTCGGCTCGTCAGCCCGCGATAGCCACGGGTTGGAGTGATGACGCTCCGAGACAAGATGTTTTTTTCGCCGACCAGCGCAGTGATCTCCTCGAATCCTTTCGGAACGTCGGGCGGGCTTTCGCTCCATTTGCACTCGAAGAGCTTCAGCTTTTCGCCGATGGGGATGACGAAGTCGATCTCGTGACCTTCATGGTCCCGGTAGAAACACAATAAGGGTCTTCTGCCGCGGTTCGAGTGCCAGCGCACCATCTGACCGAGGACATGGGTTTCAAAGAGCGCTCCGAGGAGCGCGCTGCGCTCGAGATCGCCCTGGGAACGGATGCCGGCGAGGAAGCACGCGAGGCCGGTGTCAAGAAAGTAGAGCTTGGGCGTTTTCACCAGGCGCTTCCCCAGATTGCGGTAGTAGGGCTCGAGGAGATAAATGATGTTCGAGGCCTGAAGCACCGAAAGCCAGCTTTTGACCGTGTTAGGGCTTAAGCCCAGGTCCGAGGCGAAGGAATTGGCCGAGAGAAGATGCCCGGATCGAATCGCCGCCAGCCGCATGAACCGGTCGAAGTCCCGCAGGCTTCTCACCTGAATGACTTGCCGGACGTCCCTTTCCAGATAGGTAGCGAGATAATCCGAGAAGAATCGTTCCGGCTCGAGGCCCTTGGCATGAAGTTCTGGATATCCGCCTTTAAAAATCAAGTCGAGCAAGAGCTCGCCCTCGATGGAACTCTGGCGCCAGCATTCGAGTTCCTTGGCCGAGAGCGACTGGCACTCGATCACCGCTACTCTGCCGGCGAGGCTCTCGCTGATTCCTTCCATGAGGGGGAACTTCTGCGATCCCGTCAAACAATAGAGTCCGGTTTTGTCCCGATTTTCGTCGATCGTTCGCTTGAGGTAACGGAGGAGCTTGGGAGCGTGCTGGATTTCGTCGATGATCAAAGGCGGCAGATGTTTCCGGAGGAACTGCCCGCCGGCCTCTTCAGCCTCTTCAGCGATGGAGGGCAAATCCAGGGAGATATATCCATGGCCCGGAAAGACCTGTTGAAGGAGGCTGGTTTTGCCAGCTTGACGGCAGCCCGTCAAAACCAGGGCCGGCCTTTGCCGTGAGATCTCCCTCAAAGTATTTTCTAAATCCCTTGAAATCCACATACTTGGGTATTTTGCAGTATAATTGATGAAAAATCAATAGTTTGATTGAGCAAATCCTTGGAGGATGGGAAGGGATCGGGCGGGGACTGAATCGTAGAAAGAACCAGCTCTCCGTCAAAAGAGCGGCAGCGGGAGACCGTCGTCCCAGAGGACGCGCTGGAAATAGACGGCGTTGGGGGTGAACGGGGGCAAGTTGGCCAGATCGTTCAGGGCCGGATCGTAAGCCCAGTCGCGCACCGGCGCGGTGTAGACGTTGCCGCCGTAAACCCAGGGCTTCTTGGCGATCTGGCTCTCGAAGATGTTGATGAAGGAGCCGCGGATCTTGGCGGTCTTGCCGGTCCAGTTTTCGTGGAAGCGCGGCAGGTTTTCGAAGCCGCCCGAGTAGTTGCCGCCGCCGTCGGGGGTGCGGACGTTGCCGGAGACAAAGGCAAGGTTGTAGGTGGTGTTCGTGGCGGCGGGGAGCGAGCTTGAGGTCTTGGTGTCGTTCCAGGCGTTGGAGAGCAGGTTGACCGCGTCAGCGATGACGGCGGCTCCTTTCTTGTTCACGGTGTTGAAGTCGCCGCGCACGTAGACCGGGTCCTCGCTCACCAGGGTCATGGGGCGCAGGAGCTGCGTCCCGTTGGTCAGGCGGATGCCATTCGGCTGGGTCGATGAAGCGTCGGTGCGGTAGGCGTAAATCAAGCCGTTCTCCGGGAACCGGCCGGAGGTGTTGAGAAGGCCGACGTTGATCTCGGTCACCATGACGGTTTTCTTCTCGCGGCCATCCCACAGGCTTTTTTCGACGATGGTGCCGGCGGGGAGCGACAGCAGGTTGCCGTCCTGGTCATACGCCTGGTTGTTGGCGATCACCAGGCCGGCATGGGCATGGTAAAAGCCCTTCGAGCCGTCCGGCTGGAAAGCCTGGATGGTCTTCAAGTCCGGCGCCGCCACTTCCTTGACGCCGTGGCTGCCGTCCTGGACCGTCCCCTGCCAGGTGTCGAGGGCGTAAGTCGTCCACTCGGTGAACTCCGCATCGTGGAGGTTGTCCATGGCCTCGTAGGTCGACTGGCCCTGCACCTTGATGTTGACCGTTCCGGTCGACTCGGAATTGTCGTTCTTCCTCTTCCGCAGGATGTCGCCGGTCGAGCGGAAGTAGTCGGTGTCCACCGTTAGGGTGGCTCCGCTGCCGACGTAAATGCTGCCGTTGGCGTGCACTCTTCCCCCGAGCGTCATGTTGGGGCCGGGGAGGATCTCGAGATCATCGTCGTAGAAGATCATGAACTGGAAGAGCGGCGTGAGGCTCAAGTCGACCACCCGCGTCACCGCGGCATATCCATCGCCCACCTGGACGCTGGTCGAGATCTCGTAATGCTGGACGGTTCGGGTCACTCCATCCGCATCGGTCTGGGTGAAGGAGCTGCCGATGGGGGCGATGGTGTATGGGTAGGAGCCTTCTCCCAGGCTCACCGAGCCCGAGAGCTCCGGGGTTTCAAAGTTGGAAATCTGATCGAGGATCCGCTTCTGGGCCGACTCCGTCACGCCTTCCGCCGCGGAGAGCGCCCGGGTCCGGTCGAGCGAGTACTGCGCCTCCTTCCCCTTGACGAGGGTCATGCTCACCGCCGCGGCCACGGTCAGGAGGAGCGTGAGGGAGATCAGCACTCCCAGGAGGAGCGCCACGCCGCTTTTGCGGCCGTTCAGGCCGTCATCGGTTGCCCTTTTTCTTTCCATGACTCTTCCTTCCTTTCTGCTGGCTCATTTCTCCTCAATTCCTCATGTGCACGCTGGCGCTCACGGGATAGACGAACTCGATGCCGGCGCCGTTTGTCTTCCGGACCTCGTAAGACACTTGAATTTCCTTGAAATGGAGCGCCGGATTTTCGGCGATGGTCTGGAAGTTGAGGTTCTGGATGTGCCTTCCCAAGGCGTAAACCTTGCCGGCGCCGTTGGTGACATCCAGATTGCCGGAAGCATCGGCCTTGATGGTGAAGACGGCCGGATGCCACTCCAGGCTGCCGTCATCCTGGTCGAAGGCGTAGCCGTTGCCATCCAGATCCGCAAGGACGCGGAACTCCAGCGCGGCGCCGCCGCTGGTGACGCGGGGATAGGCCACCCCGCCCGCGGTGACGCGGCCGGATTTCCTCAGGAGGTCGATCAGGCGTTGGAAGGCGCGGCTCCCCTCGAGCTGGACCAGGGTTTCGGTGTCGTTGTCGCTCAAGAACTTCGAGGTCTCCCCGGTGATGGAGAAGACCGAGGCCATGAGCAGCACGAGAATCCCCAGGGCGATGGCCATCTCGACCAGGGTGAAACCGGAGCGGCGGTTTTTCTGCGGATTCATGCTTCACTCCGTTCTCACCGTGTGAAAGGTGCGCTGCAGGGTCCCGATCTCGGGGCTCTCCCAGGTCAAGTTCGCCTGGATGACGAGGGGGTCGGCGCTCGGGTCGGTGTAAGTGAGGACGAGGCTGCCGTTCGGCAGCTCGGGAATGGCGATGGAGCTGGACTGCGGATAGATCGCGAGGATGTCCTTGAACGGCGTCGCCTGGATCTTCTCGAGCACGCGCTTGGTGGCCAGATTGGCCGCCTCGATCTCCCTCTGGAGGCGCGACTGGCGGGCGATGGGAACGAGGAGGAGGACCGTGCTCAGCGTGACGATGGTGAGCAGCGAAATGGCGATGGCGATCTCGAGGAGGCTGAAGCCCTGCCGCCGCTGTGGAGGCACGTCGAGATGGGGGAGGGCGGTCGGTTTCTTCAGACCCAACGCCCGGTAATTTTTTCCTGGAAGGTCATTTCTCAGCAAAATCTGAGGGCGGTTGAAAATCGTTTCCATGGTCGGATCTCGATCTCCGTCAAGCGGATAGAAACCTGGGGCGGATCGGAACGAAAACCCACCGAAGAGCATAATGCAAAAAGGATGCCGGAATGGCGGCGGCTGGCCCCGTCCCTTCCCAGGCCGCCCGCGCGGGGCAGCCGCAGGATCGTTAATGCACCATTCTGCCGTTGACCGGAGGGCCCCAAGGGTTTAGAAATATACCTAGGTTGCCTAACAAAATAAGGGACGAAACCAGTTTGCTCCTGGCTTGCTCAGGCGGCGAGGATAAACAGAAGCTCTTTGCCGAACTCTTCACGCGGCACCGTAACAAGCTCCGCGCCATGGTGTCCCTCCGTCTCGATCGGCGCGTGCAGGCGCGCGTCGACCCCTCGGACGTTCTCCAGGACGCCTACCTCGAAGCCTCGAGGCGGCTCGAGGAGTACTTGAAGGATCCCTGCATGCCGCTCCTCCCTTGGCTCCGGCGCGTCACCGGCCAGAAGCTGCAGGAGCTTCACCGTTTTCATCTCGGCCTCCGGAAGCGCAGCGCCTCGCGAGAGATCTCGATCCACGGCGTCAGCGTCCCCCACACGACGACGCAGGCCCTGGCTCGCGAGCTCCTCGCGCACGGGCCGTCACCATCCGCGGTGGCAGTGCAGGCGGAGCTTCGCGAGCGTCTCGAGAAAGCTCTCGAGCAGATGGAGGCGACGGACCGGGAGATCGTCGCGCTCCGGCATTTCGAGCAGCTCTCGAGCTCCGAAGCGGCCGAAGCCCTTGGGATCAAGAAGGAGGCGGCGCGCAAACGCTACCTGCGGGCGATGAAGAAGCTCGGCAACGTCCTGGCCGAGATGCCGGGGGGGATGGAGGGGTCATGAACGGCGCCGGAGAGGGATCTCGAAACGAGCGCCTGAAGCCCCCTGAGGCCACCGCCGAAAGACGGCTCGAAGCGCTCATGGACTCCATCGCCGAGCGCTTGCGCTGCGGGGAGCGCCCGGCGATCGAGGAGTACATGAACAGGAATCCGGACCTCGCGGAAAGAATCCGCGAGGTCTTCCCGGCGCTCCTCTTCGTCGAGAAGGCGCAGGAGCCGAAGCTCGCCGGCACGGAAGCTTCAGGAGCCGATGGGGCCGCGGGCCCTCCAGCCGGCGAGCCCGTCCCCCGGAAGCTCGGCGACTACAGGCTGATCCGCGAGCTGGGTCGCGGGGGCATGGGGCGAGAAGCGAGCAATGGCGCAGCTTTGAGCGCCCGGAGGAGCCGGCGCCGGCCGAAGGCTGGCGGTTCCGAGGGCCGCCCGTAGGCGAGCGCGACAGCGCGAAGACCGGAGGGTGGTCTACGAGGCGGAGCAGGAGTCCTTGGGGAGGCGGGTCGCCTTGAAGATTCTCCCCTTCCACGCGCTCATGGACTCGAGGCGGCTCGAGCGGTTCCGCAGGGAGGCTCGAGCTGCCGGGGCGCTGCAGCACGCCAACATCGTCCCGGTGCACGGGATCGGCGAGGAGGGCGGCATCCACTATTACGTGATGCAGTTCATCCCCGGCCAGGGGCTCGATCGAGTGTTCGAGGAGGTCCGGCGGCTCCGAGGCCGGGATGGCCCGACCGATCTCGGCGAGCGACCCCGCTCGGCGGCAAGCAGCCTCTGCTGCGAGGACCTCGAGCGGACGGAGTCCGGCTCGGGCGGCGGCCCGACCATCGTTCCGCCCAAGGCCCCGCGGCGAGAGGCGACGGACTCGTTTCCGCTCTTCGACGCGAACCAGCAGTACTATCGCAACGTCGCCTCGCTCGGCGCGCAGGTCGCCGAGGCTCTGGCTTACGCCCACGGCCAGGGCGTCCTCCACCGCGACATCAAGCCGTCGAACCTCCTCCTGGAAGCGTCCGGCAAGGTCTGGATCACCGACTTCGGCCTGGCCAAGGCCGAAGGGAGCGAGGATTTGACCCAGAGCGGGGAGATCCTCGGGACGCTGCGTTACCTGCCGCCCGAGCGCCTCAAGGGTTGGTCCGACCCGCGGAGCGACCTTTACTCCCTGGGATTGACGCTTTACGAGCTTCTCACCCTCAAGCTCGTTTTCGAGGATGAGGACCGCGGCCGCCTGGTGAGGAGAATCGAGGAAGAGGAGCCCCCGCGGCCGCGGAGGATCGACCGGCGGATCCCCCGCGACCTCGAGACCATCGTCGAGAAGGCCGCGGCGAAGGAGCCTTCACGCCGCTACCAGACCGCGGGCGAGATGGCGGAGGACCTCCGGCGCTTCCTCCGGCGCGAGCCCGTTGCGGCGCGCTCGAGCGGGATCTGGGAGCGCGGCGTGAAGTGGGCGCGCCGCAAGCCGGCCGTGGCGGCGCTGATCTTCGTGCTCGCGATCGGCGCCGCCACCGTGCTCTGCGGATCCCTCTGGTACAACGCGCGCCTCTCGCGGGAGAGCGTCCAGGCCCGCGCCAACTTATCGAAGGCCGTCGAGGCGGTGAACCGCATGCTCACCTGGGTCGGCGACCAGGGCCTCGCCTCCGTCTCCCAGGCCCAGCCCGTGCGGCGGGGGCTGCTCGAGGAGGCGGTCCAGCTCCTCGACGGGTTCCTGGCCGAAAACCAGGGCGATCCCGCCTTGAGGTTTGAGGCGGCCCGCGCCCGCGCCCGCGTCGCGCAGGTCCAGCAATTTGCCGGGGACCGCGAGCAGGCCAGAGCGTCCTATGAAAAGTCCATTGCCGCCCTCGAGCGCCTCCGGGCTGACTTTCCCGGAGAGGAAAGCTACCGAAAGGAGCTTGCCGCGGCGGTCAGCGCGAAGAGCCTCTTCGACGAGGCCAGCCTTCCCGTCGAGGGTTTGCCGGTGAGCCGGTTCCAGATCGGCAAGCGAGGCTCTGGCGTCCTCGACGCGCAAGCCGCGGATCTCGATGGCGACGGCACCATGGAGATCGCCGCCGCGAGCCGAGGCGCGAGCGCGGTCACCGTCTTCCGGAATCGGGGAGGCCGGGCCTTCGCCCCAACCTCCCATTTCCCCACCGGCATCCAGCCCTATCAGCTCGCGCTCCTGGACCTGGACGGCGACCGGGACACGGATGCCGCCACCATCGGCAAGACCGGCACGATCTCGGCGCTCCGGAACAAAGGCGATGCCGATTTCGAGGACGCCATCACGCTGCCCTTGAACTTCGAGCCCTGGACCATGGCCGGCGCCGACCTGGACGGGGACGGCATCCCCGAGGTCGCGGCGGTCGGCGGGCTCCACTACTTGAGGATTCTCCGGAGGGGGAAGGACGGCGAATTTCTTCTGGACCCGGTGATCGAAACCCCTGGGCTCCCGCAGGCCGTCGCCGCCGGCGACTTCGACGGTGACGGGCGCGCGGACCTCGCCGTGGGGTGCAGGCCGGGCCTTCTCGGCTCCCTCGCGTTCTTCTGGAACCGCGGCGATGGGACCCTCGAGCCGGCCTCGGCGCTTTTCCTCGGCGCTTATCCCAACATGCTGGAGGCCGCCGATTTCGACGGCGATGGCGACCTGGACCTCGCGGCCACGGACCACTTGAGCGGGGTCGTCGCCCTGGTCTTGAACGCGGGCGGCCGGTCCTTCGAGCTGGGAGCGAGGTTCCCCTTCGGCCCGAGGGCCCTGGCGATCGCGGCGCGGGACCTCGACGGCGATGGGGACGCCGACCTCGTGACCTCGCACGAGCAGGAAGGCATCATCTCGCTCCTCTTAAACGACGGCAATGCCCTCTTCTCGCATGCGGCGCAATTCAAGTGCGGCGGCCGGCCCTTCCGCGGCTCGGCCGCCGACGTGGACGGCGACGGACGGCTCGACATCGTGGTGGCGAACGGCATCGTGGACGATGTCGCCGTCCTGTTCCACGCGCGCGAGCTCGCGGGCAAGAAGTCGGCGGAGCTGCCTTGCGCGGACCCTGCCCTCGTCCGGATCCGCGTCGGGGGGACGGCTTCCGATGTGGCCGACGCCGCCGCGGCGGACTTCGACGGCGACCGGCGCACGGATCTCATTGCCGCCAGCCGGGCCTCGAGCCGGGTGACCATCCTCCGGAACCGGGGCGGCCGCGGCTTCGAGCCGGCGGGCGAGTTCCCGGCGGGCGAGCAGCCGATCCAGGCCGCCGCGGCCGACCTCGACGGCGACCGGGACGCCGATGTGCTCACCCTGGACAAGGCCGGCACGGTTTCTTTCTTGAGGAACCGTGGCGATGGTACGTTAGCTTCGCCCGAGAAATACGACCTCGGCTTCGTGCCCTCGGCGATGGCCCTCGCGGATCTGGACGGCGACGGCCGGCTGGAGGCCGCCGTGGCGGGTGGAGAGGAGCACCTTCGAGTCTGGCGGGGCGCGAAGGATGGAACCTTCTCGCTGTCCGAAGCGGTTCCAATCCCGGGGCATCCCGCCGCCGTGGCGGCGGGCGACTTCGACCGGGACGGCAGGGTCGACCTCGCGGTGGCTGGCGCGCCGCTCAAGGAAGGCGTCCTCGGCCTCCTCTGGAACGAAGGAGCTGGAAAGCTCTCGGAGCCGCGGACGGCGGCCTGGGGAATCGTCGCCAACGGGCTTCTCGCCGCCGACTTCGACGGGGACGGGGATCTCGACCTGGCCGCGGCGGATAACCAGAACGGCCAGGTGGCGGTGGCGGTGAACGGTGGCGGGCAGACCTTTCGGGTAGGGACCAAGCTCCCATCTGGCCCGCCGGCCCTGGCGGTGGCCGCCGCGGACCTGGACGAAGACGGCGACGTGGACCTGGTGGCGTCCCAGGAGTCGGAGGGGGGCATTTCGGTCCTCCTGAACGACGGAAACGGCGTTTTCAAGCAGGTTGTACGCTTCGGGACCGGGGGCAAGCCCTGCCGCGGGGCGGCTTGCGACCTGGACGGCGATGGCCGCCTGGACCTCGCCATCGCGAACGGAATCGTGAACGACGTGGGGGTGATCTTCGACGTCAAGGAGGCCATGGAAGGGAAGGTCGTCTCCCTCCCGCCGGCTCCGGAGGCCCAACCCGGCGCCCGTAAATAACCCCCCTCGATGTCCCAGATTCGCCCGGTTTTTCAGATGAGTATTATAGAGTAGTGAGTCAGGCGTGTTGACGATGGCTAGAATTCATATAAACCTTCTGGCCAGCAGCGGTTAGGTTAATTTTGCCAGCGCGCGGCTCAGGTAACAGGTCTTGAGCAGGCGCGGTGATTTTCTTCACCTGGGAGGATCGAGTCATGGAAGTTCTCACGAAAAACGGTTTGCTCGTGCTCGCGCTGGGCCTGTTCTCTATCGGTGCCCGCCCGCTCCAACCTGCCGACTGCAACGGGAACGGCATCCCCGACCCATTGGAATTAGGGAGTCGTGACTGCAACATGAACTTTACCCCGGACGAGTGCGACCTCGCCGCTGGAACAAGCCGAGACGACAACTCCAACGGCGTGCCCGACGAGTGCGATCCCCCACCCCCTCCCCCCGGTTCATTCGTCCGCGGCGACGCCACCGCCGACGAGAGGATCGACATCAGCGATCCGACGGCCATCCTGTCCGAATGGACAAACGTTGGGTATTCGGTGCCCTGCCGTGCGGCGGCAAGCGTTTACTCTAATCCTGCTTGCTGTTGCGCCTCCCACCCTGGGACTGACCCCGCCGGCATGATTGAGTACCTTTTCAAAGGTGGGCGGCCACCGGATCCTCCATTTCCATCCCCGGGACTCACTTGGGATTACTGCAATCGTGATGAATGCGTCTGGCAGTGCATACCCTGCAATCGGTACCCCGTTCCTCCCCCGCCTCCCCAGGCCAGCTTCTCCCTGGGCTTCGAGGGCTGCCCCGCGGAAGTCTCCGGAACGACGGGCGAGGTGAAGACCTTCGAGGTCGTCGCCGTGCTCACCACCTCCGGGAACCTGGTGGGAACGAGGGGGGCGCAGAGCTGGTCCTTCAGCCTCGGCGCCGAGAACCTGAAGGTTGTCTCGGTAACCATCGCGGGCACTGATGCGGCGGCCCTCAAGAGCTTCCGCACCGTCGCCGAGGTCGTCGACCCCGGCCTGGACCGCGGCGCCGGGCCGCAGGGACCGGGGGCCGTCTCCGCGGTCATGCTGGATCTCCTTGAGGGTGTGACCTTGCCCGCCGAGGGCACCGCCCGGATCGCCCGGATCACGGCGGAGGCCGTGGTCCCCGAGCAGCCTTCCCAGGCGCGCCTCTTCTTCGTTGATGGCAAGAAAGGCTCGGGGCTGCCGGTCGAGAACGTGGTCACCTTCGAGAACGCCTCGCACTTCCCCTCCCTGGGAAGCTGTACGATAAATCTCCATCGCACCGCCGGCGGCCTCCAGCTCCCCGGGGATTGCAACCAGGACGGCGAGCTGGACCAATCGGACGCCATCTGCATCTTGAGCTACGTCTTCCTCGGCGGCCCGCCGGAGGTTTTGCCCTGCGGCGATGGGGGCTCTGGAGATCCCGCGAACATCTTCTTCCTCAACTTTAACGACGACCAGGGCCTCGACCAGAGCGACGCCATCGGGATCTTGATGTGGAAATTCCTCGGCGGGGCCCCGCATTTCCGCGGGACAGCCTGCGTGACCATTCCAGGATGCCCGGACAACGCGGCGCTGTGCAAACCGTGAGAAGCGCAAGAATTCAAGAACGGAGGCGACTTATGCAATCGGAAACACCCCTTCGACGATCAAAGTTTCTCGCAAGATGACGCGGTGAGAGAGGTTGATTCCCAGCGTCGCGATGGTGGCGCGGCCAATGGCGGTACGGCCCACGAGGATTGGGCCGTCCCAGTAGAAATGCCGATTCCACTTGTGCCGGCGAGGATTGAATAGATGGACGATTTTTCGGCTTTCTGGATCTCGACCGCTGAGATTCGGTCCCTTATGGAGATTACAGTGGTGGCATGCCCAAGCGAGATTGCCTTTGGAATCTGAGCCTCCATGCTGCTTTGTGATGATGTGCTCGATTTGAAACGAAAAAAATGGCTCGTGACTTTCGTGAAGCTGACAGTATTCGCAGCATTGATTGGCTCGGCGGCGAACATACTGGCGGAGGGCCTCATCCATCAAAATCAGGCGGACTTGGAAAGAAGAGCGCGAGCTTTTGATTGTAATATGGCAATGAAGTTGCTGGCCCAGACGCAAGCTTCATACTCCGAACGTTCTTCCGGAGAAAGCTTCCCTTCATTGCACTTTCGAGCCAGTTCTTCCATGCGGATCTGCGCAGCGGGATCAGCGCGGAGTCTGATCAAGGCTTCCGCTGCCTCGCGCGTGAGGCACTTGCCGATGGGATCGAGCAGGCGATCAAGTACTGGTGAAGTTGCATTGCTCATGTTTAATAAAGATTATATCGCAAAATGGCCTAGGCAACCATTTTTGCCTATTAGTTTTATGGAATGACCTCCGCGATGGACCAGATTCGCCCGGTTTTTCAGATGAGTCTTATAGAGTAGTGATTCAGGCGTGTTGACGGTGGCCAGAATTCTCATAAATCGGCCGGCCAGCGGGGATTAGGCGAATTTTGCCAGCGCGCGGCTCAGGTAACAGGTCTTGAGCGCGCGCTTTGATTTCCCTCACCTGGGAGGATCGAGTCATGGAAGTTCTCACGAAAAACGGTTTGCTCGTGCTCGCGCTGGGCCTGTTCTCTATCGGTGCCCGCACGCTCCAACCGGCCGACTGCAACGGGAACGGGGTGCCGGACGACCTCGAGATCAGCGCCCCCCGCTTCGGGGCCTTTGGCGACGCCAGCTTCATCAGCGAGGCCAACACCCCCATCTCCGTGGTCGCGGCCGACCTCGACGGCGACGGCGATCTGGACCTCGTCGCTGGGAGCGTCCTCGAGAATGCCGTCCGCCTCCTCCGGAACCAGGGGATCGCCGCTTTCGCAAGCTGGCGTTCGCTGGCGACGGGAGCCTTCCCCGTCTTTGTCGCGGCGGCAGACCTCGACGGGGACAAGGACCCTGACCTAGTCACGGTCAACCGCAACTCGGCAAACATTTCGGTTCTCCGTAACAACGGGAACGGCAACTTTTCGGCCCACGCGGACTATGGCGTCGGGCAGTTCCCCCTCCACCTGGCCCACAGGGACCTCGATGGCGATGGCGACGTGGACCTCGCGGTCTCGAACCGGAACTCCGACACCGTGTCGGTGCTCAAGAACAACGGCAACGGAACGTTCGCCGCCGCCGATCACTACGTGACCGGCGGCATCAGGCCCTTCTCCGTGGTGACCGCCGACTTCGACCAGGACGGCGACCTCGACCTGGCGGCCTCGAACCTGAGCTCCGGTAACCTCTCGGTCTTCTGGAACGACGGGACCGGCGCTTTCCCCGAAGCGCCGATCCTCGTCGAAGGGCTGTCCGGGCCGAGCACCATCGCCGCGGGCGACCTCGACGGCGACGGCGATCCCGACCTCGCGGTGCCGCACGCCTTTGGCGGCGCCCTTTCCGTGGTCCGGAACGACGGGAGCCTCTCCTTCACTGCCGTCGGGCAGTTCGCCGTCGGCGACACGCCGTACTCGGTGAGCGCCGCGGACTGGGACGAGGATGGGAACCTCGACCTCGCGGTGGCGAACGCCGGCTCGGGGAGCGTCTCGTTCCTCAGGAACGACGGGAGCGGCGCCATGGCCCAAGCGGTGAATTTCCCCGCGGGGGAAAGCCCCGCCTTCGTGACTGCCGTCGATCTCGACGGCGATGGCCACCTCGACATGGCGGTGGGGAACGATGCCCCGAACCAGGTGGCGGTGATCCTCAGCAGGTGGATCATTTCCGCCGACTGCGACCGGGACGGCGTCCCCGACGAGTGCGAACCCGACTGCAACTCGAACGGCATCCCCAACGCCTGCGAGATCGCCTCCGGCGCGAGCGACTGTAACGGTAACGGCATTCCGGACGATTGCGAACTCAATACCATCGTGCTTTCGCCCCCGTTATCACTCCCCACGGCCCTGAATCCGGAGTTCCTGACAGCGGCCGATCTGAACGGCGACGGGCGGCAAGACATCGCCGTCGCGAACTTCGGATCGAACAAGGTGTCGCTCTTTCGAAATAACGGGGACGGAAAGATGACGCAGGTGAAAATCCTGACGGCCGGGAACTCGCCGACGTTTGTGACCGCCGCCGATCTGAATGGCGACGGACATCAGGACCTGGCCGTGGCCAATCAAAACGGCGCCAACATCAGCGTCTTCCAGAACCTGGGGGACGGCAAATTCAACTTCCGGCCGCCCGCGACCTATCCCGTCGGGAACGAGCCGATCTCGGTGGCCGCCGCCGACCTCGATGGCGACGGCGACCTCGACCTGGCGGCGGCGAATCAGAGGGGCGAAACGCTCTCCCTCCTGCGCAACCGGGGAAATGGGGACTTCGAGGATCTGGCGACCTTGTGCACGGAGGGGACCCCGGACGTCGTGGCCCCTTCGGACCTGGACGGCGATGGGGACATGGACCTAGCCGTGACTTCCGGGTCCTCCCTCCTCATCTTCCTGAACGGGGGGGCGGGGTCTTCAAGAAGCCTACCTCCTATCCCTCCGGCGAGACTCCCTACGGGGTCATCGCGGCCGACCTCAACCGAGACGGAAGGCCCGACCTGGTTACGGCCAATACCGGCGCGAGCAACGGGATCTTCGTCTTCCTCAACCGGGGCGGCGGGACCTTCGCCGCGGGCGTCCGCTATGAGGCTGGAACGACGCCGATCTCCGTCACGGCCGCGGACCTCGACCGGGACGGCGACCTCGACCTGGCTGCGGCGAACTTCGGGGGGGGGGAGTCTCCATCTTCAGGAACGATGGAACGGGCAGATTTGCATTGACGAGCCAAAATTCGGTTGGCAGTAATCCGGTCTCCGTGGCGGCGGTGAACCTGGATGGCGACGCCTTTCCAGACCTGGTGGTTTCGAACCGTAGCTCGAATTCGATCTCGATCCTGCACAATGATAGCCCCGGTTCCACGAGACGTGACTGGAACGGGAACGGATTCCTCGATGAGTGCGACCTCCGGGATCACACCAGCACGGACCTCAACGCCAACGGGATCCCGGACGAGGCCGAGCCCGACTGTAACGGGAATCAGGTTCCGGACAGTTTCGAGATCGCTGCCTCGGCAAATCTCGACGAGAACCAGAACGGCATCCCCGATGATTGCGAGGACTGCAACGGGAACGGCCGGCGCGATGACCTGGACATCGCGGCGGACCCGAGCCAGGACTGTAACGGGAACGGCGTTCCGGACTCCTGCGACCTGGCCAAAGGCTGGTTTTCCAAAATTGACTGCGCCGAAGGATGCGTGTTCCTGGACTGCAATCGCAATGGACTTTCGGATGCCAACGACATCGTTTCGGGAAGGAGCAAGGATTTCAACGCTAATGGTATCCCGGACGAGTGCGAGGGTGGCCTCCGGCTTCCCGGCGATGCCAACGAGGATGGCGGGGTGGACCAGTCGGACGCCGTCTGGCTCCTCGAGCATCTCTTCCTCGGCACCCGTCCGAATCTTCCGTGCGAGGGGAATACGGCTGCGGCGCCAGGTCCCGGCGAGCTGGCGCTCCTCGACTTTAACGACGGCGGCGAGATCGACATTTCCGACGCCGTGGCGCTCCTCACCTGGAAATTCCTTGGCGGCCTCGGCCACCCTCTGGGCACGGCTTGCAGCCGAATCGCCGGCTGCCTGGAGGTTTGCGCGCCCTAGGTTTGATGGTCACATCGTATCCCTCCCGCCGGATCCGGAGGGGCGTATTACAGGCAGAAGGACCCTTTAATCCTTCGCCCAGTCACACACTTGCTGAAATCCTCTAAACATTCGGCAGAAAGGAGAGCTGTTACGAGAAAAAAAAGGTTTTTGTTGTGCTGAGGTGAATTTTTTTCCCACTCTTACAAAAAGGGTAAATTCATGAACCGCATTTCCTGCACCATTCTTTTTATCAGTCTTTTCCTGGCTGTACTTTTTATCAAACCCGTTGCCGCCTTTGACGGGAACGGCTGGACCGGATTGCCGGCCATCGAAAATGGCGACACCAACGGCGATTGGGAGAGAGACCTGAGCGATGCGGTGTACCTTTTCGCTCACCTCTTTCTTGGCGGCCCGGCGCCGGTTCCTCTGGCGTGGTGCGGCACCGAGCTTCCCGTTGTCGAGAACGGCGACATCGATGGCAACGGCGATAGCGATCTGAGCGATGGCATTTCCCTCCTCGGCTTCCTGTTCATCGGAGGCCCGGCGCCAGTTCCCGCTTGCGGCGAAGGGGAAGGCGGCCAGCGCAACGCCAATCCGCGCGTCTTGCCGCCCCAAACCAGCCCCTTCGGCCAGACCCTTGGGGAATGGAGCGCGGCCTGGTGGCAGTGGGCGCTGGCCATACCTGCAAGCAGCAACCCTGTGCTGGATGGGACAGGGGATTTCTGTGACGAGGGGCAATCAGGTCCGGTCTGGTTTCTCGCGGGGACCTTCGGGGGCGCGGCCACGCGCCTGCACCGTGCCGCCGGGCAAGTCGCTGTTCTTCCCGCTGTTCAACACGGTCTGGGGCGGGCCGCCTCCGTTTGGCGACTGCGAGAGCGCCGAGGATTGCGACATCGACGCGTTGCGAGCCTTGGCGGAGGGACGCATTGCCCAGGTCACCCTGCTGGAAGCCGACGTGGATGGCGTGGCCCTGGCGAACTTGTACAACTACCGGGCCATCTCGCCCGTCTTCAGCGTCACGTTCCCGGAGGATAACGTCTTCGGGATTCCCGCCGGCCCGTTTGCGCCCCTCGTGTCGGACGGCTATTTCCTGATGCTGGCGCCGTTGTCCGCAGGGGATCATACGGTCCACTTTCACGCCGTTCGCACGCGGCCCAACGGCACGACTTTCGAAGTGGAAGTGACGTATCAACTCACAGTAGCTCGGTGATGCCGAGCCGCCGCGAGTGGATTTTGAGTCTCGCCCTGGGCGCCGCCGATCCTGTGATCGAGGCGCCCAGGGCGGTGCTTTGCGTTCTTCCTGCCGGGCGTAATCAATTTGGTGAGCGCCGTCGCCTTCTATGGACAAGAAGATGTTAATTTTCTACCATATATGCTCTTTTCCATCTCCCCTAAATCTTCAACCAAGATAGAATAGGTTTTATGAAGACCATAACCACCAACCAAGCCAAGAATCGTCTTGGAAAGCTCATAGATGAGGTTTACAGCGGTTCTCCCGTCCTTCTTGTTCATGAAAACAAGCTGGTGAAGCTGGAGCGCTACGAGCCCCTCGATCCTGAGTCTGACAGCCCCCAGCTGGAGGCGATGCTTCTTGAGGCAGTCCGAGGAAAGCACTCCGTCTAATCGCCCAAAGAATTGAAAAGCGTCGCCCAACGAGTACGCCGGCGATTGAAGAAGAAATGAGTCTGTCCACCTGTGGAATTGATCCAACGACTGACGGATTGCCGATTTGTTCTTTAGATCCGACGAAGTGCTGACAGGCCTTCACCCAGATTCGCCCGGTTTTTCAGATGGAATCTGAACCTCCATGCTGCTTTGTGATGATGCGCTCGATTTGAAACGAAAAAAATGGCTTGTGCCATTCGTGAAGCTGACAGAATTCGCAGCATTGATTTGCTCGGTGGCGAACAAACTGGCGGAGGGCCTCTTTTCTAAAAGTTTTATGCCACGCCGGCGATTCAGTCAGCGGTCTGGAGGCAGGATCAAGGGAATCGGCTTGCGGTCGTGCGCTCGAAAGAGACGAAAATGACCATCCAGGGTGAAAACCACCGACTTCGGGTGCATCTCCGCCAAACGGACAATGCAAGCATCGGCAAGGGACATTGGGAGATCGGCGTATTTAAGAATGAGCTTTTTCAGCTCCTTTAAAGAATCTAGAAGATTGAAATTGATCATTAATAGATCTGTTTCCAAAAGCTCGAAAAACCGCTTTTCGCCTCCCCGAAGGCGCCTGACCAGATGGAAGGTCTCTGTGAGTACAGGTTCGCAGGTCAGAAACGGCGCCTGCAGCTCCTTGAAACGTTCCACCGACCAAGCGTGATGAGCGTCCTCCTTTACCAGAAATGCCGCTAACGGGCCGGTGTCTGCAATGACACGTCCCTCAATCACCTAATCTCTCCAGGTACTTGGGATTCGTGGACAGGTCTCTCGGACCGTGAAGGCTTCCACAGAGGGACTTTGCAAGATCGAATGCCCTCAGCCTCACTTTCTTGGAAACCCGCCGGAGACGCTCCTCGATTGCTTCACGGACGATGGCGGACTTGGTGACTCGCCGATGACGGGCCAGCGCTTCGATCTCCACATCAAGCTTTTCAGGTATTTTGCATGTGATCGTAATCATGGGAAACATGGTAATACCAATTACGTTAAAAAGCAATACCAGTTCTACTTTCTTCAAACCACCTCATAGGTCGTGGCCGCAGTAGGAGAGGTTGAAGCTCTTGTTGCAGAGGGGAAAATCGGAGATCTGCTGCCCGCGCATCGCCATGGACAGGCCTATCCAGTTGTGGAACGAAGGATCAACCACCTTGTAGGTCGAGAATTTCCCCCGACCGTCGGTGATCGCGATGTGGCAGATCTCGCCGCGCCAGCCCTCCGCCAGGGACGCGACGCAAAGGTTCGGACGCAACGCCGAGAGGGGAACGCGGGTAGGACCCTCGGGAAGCGTGGCCAGAAGTTCGCGGACGAACGCCGCCGAACGCTCGATCTCGAGCCAGCGCACGTAGGCGCGCGCGAATACGTCGCCTTTCTCCCAGGTCGAGATGTGTACCTGTGCCACCCGGAAGATGCCCGCCGGGAATTCCACCCGGCTGTCGCGCGCCAGGCCGGAAGCGCGGGCGGCTGGGCCTACGATCCCCAGTTCCTCGCACTGCTTGCGAGTGAGGATGCCCACATCCTCGAAGCGCGCGCGCACCGAAGACGTGTCCCAGAGAAGGTTGGCCGCCGCGGTGACGTCCCGCAGCCCTCTCTCCAGGCGATCGAGGATCTCCGCCACCAGTGGCGGGTCGGCGTCGAAGGCGACTCCGCCCGGCCGCACCAGTCCGCGGCCGAAGCGGCTGCCGCAGAGGAGCGCCGTAAGGTTCAGAAAGTCGCCGCGGATCCGCCCGCAGTAGGATGCCGTCGGCAGGTAGCCCACGTCGTTCGCCAGGGCCCCCAGGTCGCCGGTGTGGTTCGCAAGCCGCTCGAGCTCCAGCGCGATGCCGCGGATCGCCTGGGCACGCGCGGGCACCCGGCACCCGGCGAGCGACTCGACTGCCTGACAGTAAGCCGTGGCGTGGGCTATGGAGGTGTCCCCGGCGAGCGTCTCCATGGAATGGATGGCGCGCTTGTCCGGCCCTCCCACCAGGGATCGCTCGACGCCCCGGTGCTGGTAACCGAGGGAGATCTCCAGGTGCAAGACTTGCTCGCCGTGGCACTGAAAGCGAAAGTGCCCGGGCTCGATGATTCCGGCGTGAACTGGACCGACCGCCACCTCATGCACCTCGTGACCCTCTACCTGGAAGAACTCCATGACCCCGCAAATCACCGGCTCTTTCGCTCCGCGGGCTGGGTTCCCAGCGGCGGCTTGGAAGCGGATCGGCTTCAGCCAGGGGTGGCCTTCGGGACGTACGCTCCACAGCTCGGCGATCTCCCGCTCGAACCAGTGGGCCTGAGTGCACTCGGGCGTCAAAGCCTCGTAGGCGCCGTCGACCTCGGTGGAGAGGAAGGAAAGCGAGCCGGTTTGGCCGTGCGCGAGAACAGCAAGCAGGGCGACCCTGCCGGTCTCCGTCGGCCTTCCGTGGAGAGCAGCGATGCGCGCCGGGCCGAGAACCTCGGAATGACTCCGGATGGCCGTGAGGACCGCCTCCCGGAACTCCCGCACTCCGAGGACCGGAATATCGCAAAGTCGAACGGCCTCGCTGTTGGCCGCAGGCATCGCCGTCGCTGTTCCCATCAGGGTCCTCCCAGCAACTTGGCCATCTCCCGCAACGTTTCACTTACGCCGGGCGGGATGTAGAGCCCGAGGGCGAGAAGAAGAAGTCCGAGAGCGGCTGGCGGCGCCACGGCGAGCACCGCCTCTCGACGGACGCGGGGCGGCGCCGGGTCTGATGGCAGCCCATGCGCCATGCGTAGGACGGGCGTCGCCATGCCGACGAAGATCACTGCCAAGAGGAGAAGGAACGCGACCGCGATCCCGAAGTGGCCCTGATCGACCGCGGCCTTGAAGATCACGAATTCGCTCAGGAAAATCCCGAAGGGCGGCACGCCGACGATGGCGAGGAACCCCGCCACCCAGAGGATGCCGGAGAGGGGAATCGATCGAAGTATGCCCCTGACTCCCGTGGTGGACTTTGTCCGGTAGAAGGCCAGCAGGTTCCCGGAGACCAGGAAAAGCATGCCCTTCGCGAGCGAGTGATTGACGGCGTGGAGCAACGCTCCAAAACCGGCGGCGCCTCCCAAGCCGACCCCGAGGGCGAGAATGCCCATGTGCTCGACGCTCGAATAGGCGAGGAGCCGCTTGTAATCCCCTTGTCCAAGGATGAAGATGGCCGCGAAGGCCATGGAGACCAGGCCAAATCCCACCAAGAGCTCCTGGGCATAGGCTGCGTATCCGGCCGCGGCGCAGACCTTGAGCGCGCGCAGCAGGGCGAGGAACGCGCAGTTGAGGAGCGCCCCCGAAAGGAGCGCGGAAACCACCGATGGCGATTCGCTGTGAGCGTCGG
Source organism: Planctomycetota bacterium (assembly GCA_016209605.1). Taxonomy (GTDB): domain Bacteria; phylum Planctomycetota; class UBA8108; order UBA8108; family JACQVS01; genus JACQVS01. The sequence goes on along the minus strand of JACQVS010000152.1, from coordinate 1,481 downwards.
GGAGCCAGGTGTGAAACGGGGCGAGGCCCATCTTGGTGCCATAGCCTACCAGGAGGAAGAGGAAGGCGGCCTTGAGCCAGGGAACGTGGAGGTGCGAAGCATGAACTTCGAGGTCCGTGAGGACGAGCGGTATGTTTTTACCCAGCTGGTAAGAAGCCGCGACGCCAAGGAAGAAATTGCCCAGGAGGGCGAGCGCTATCCCCACCGAGCAAACGAGCAGGTATTTCCAGGTTGCCTCGAGCGAGCGGTGGTGCCGGTGGAAGTAGATGAGCGGGGCGCTCGATAGCGTGGTGGCCTCTACCGCGACCCAGAGCAGGCCGAAGTGCTGGCTCGTACAGACCAGGCTCATGGTGGCGAGGAAGAGGAGGAGACAGCCGGTGAAATTCGCCTCGGGAACGTTCCTGAAGAGCACCCCCTCCTCAAAATCCCGCCGCGCGCCCCGCGCCTCGCGGCTCAAGTACCCGACCCCGTAAATCGAGGAAACGAAAAACAGCCCGCTCGCGATGCTGAGGAAGAGGAGACCGAGCTGGTCGAGCACGAGCCAACCATTGAGCGCCGGGGCAGGTGGAAAGGTCCAGGCTGCCATGACGAGCATCGCGTGTGCGAGCGAGGTCCCAACCAGAAGGGCCCGCCGCAGAGCATCCTTGCGGAGGGTGAAGGCGACGAGTCCGGCGATGGCCGGAAGCAGTACAAGGGCTAGAATCACGGCATTGACTCCATCTCAGTCTTTGAGCACCTTGAGGCGATCGATGTCGATGTGATCGAACTCCCGCTGGATGTGAAAAATGGTGATCCCCATCACGAAGACCGCCACGAAGACATCGAGGAGCACCCCCAGCTCCACCAGGAGAGGCGGTTCGAGGGCCAAGGCAACACCAAAAGTGTAAATGCCGTTCTCAAGAACCAGGTAGCCCAGCACCTGGGTGATCGCCTTCTTGCGGCTCACGAGCAGGAAGAGGCCGACGAGAATGGTGAACAGCGAGACCGGGACTATGAGAGGTGACAGCACAGGGCTGGGCAAGGGGAGCCGAGAGCCGAGCCAGAGCGACACCCCGAGGAGCAGGACGCCGATGCCGATGGAGAGGCTGTAGCCGACGAAGGGCTCCATCTCGCGGGACACCTTGGTTTCACGCACGGCGCGGTAGAGAAGGGCGGGAAAGACAATCCCTTTCAAGACCATGCTCGCCGCTGCCAGGAACACGAAGCGTGGGGCCTGGGCGCCGGCGTGGCTCAGTAGCGGCAGCAAGCCAAGCACGATCCCCTGTGCAGCGACGAGGCGGATGCTCGCCCGGAGGCGGCTGTGGCCCAGCAGCAACAGATTCATGAGCACCAGGAAAGCCAGTACCGAGTTGATCCAGACGTTCATCGTATGACCGCCATGATCAGATTAGATTCGTCCATCCAATTTTCTTCGCAGGCAACAGAGAAGTTTTGGCATTCGAGGACCGCTCTTTCATTCGCCTTGCGTCTTACCTTTGCGT
>JACQVS010000150.1 GCA_016209605.1 Planctomycetota bacterium | reverse complement strand
CGCTGCGTCCACTCAGTTCTGGCCACGTAGCGAACCTATGGCCCGAAGAGCCGGATGCTGGAAATCTGCAAGTCCGGATCCGTGAGGGGGGAGGGAGACTTTCTCCCTCCCCTACCTCGATAATCGCGGCAGCTGGCCCCCTTCCTCCCCAAACCAGCGATGGCCGATCTCACCTCGAAACGGATCTCGGGGACGCTCGCCGGTTCTTATTTTTAGGTTCAGTCCGGCAGCTCGCCCTTTTCCGGCTCCGGCAGCCAGAAGCTCAGGACCGTGCCGGCGGCGTAGACGAAGAAAGCGATGGCCGCGGCGGCCAAGGCCACCTTGGCGAAGTCGCTTTCGCCCGGCATGAAGCTGGCCAGTTGAGTGTTGACGAAGGCGGCGGAGGTTCCGATCATGCGGCCGCCGAGATTGGCGGCAAAGCTCTCGCCGGTGCCGCGCAGGTGGGTGGGGTAGACGCGCGGCAGGTAGTTCCCCCAGAAGCTGAACTGGCCAACGGTCAAGAGGCCGGCGGCGAACATGCCCCACTTGAGGAGTTCCAGGTTGTCTCGAGCCGGAAAGAGGAAGACCAGGGGGATGATGAGCAGGCCGGGGATCTGGAAGAGGCGCAGCAGGCCGCGGCGGCTGGCGATGCGCACCGCCAGCCAGGCGAGGAGAACTCGTCCTGTCAGGCCGCCGAGCTCTTGATAGAGCTGCACCCGGTTGCCGACTTGCCTGGCCAGGACGGGGTTTTCCCCCGCCAGCTTCTTCACTTCCGGAAGGCCGGGGACGATGTACTGCGGCGTGAGCTGGATGGCGCCGAAGGCGGCCCCGTAGGAGCAGGCGAAGATCGCCGTCGTGGTGATGGTCGTCCGCCGCAGGGCCGGCTGGAACAGCTCGAGGAAGCTCGGCCGCTTCAGGGCGCCGCGCTCGCGCTTCTCGCGCCAGATAGGCGACTCGGGCAGGAATGGCCTGATGAGAATGAGCGGGATCGCCGGAATCAATCCGGAGATCAAGGTGTAGCGCCAGGAGGAGTGCTGGCCGTAAATCGCCGGCAGATGCTGGGCGTAAGCCACCGCCAGGATGTTGGCGCCGGTGACCATGAGGCCGCCGATGGACGAGAAGGCCTGCGTCCAGCCGAGGACCCGCTCGCGCCGCCGGGGGTCCCGGAACAGCTCGGCGATCCACGCCACCGCGGCCACGAACTCAACGCAGACGCCGATGAAAGTGGTGCAGCGGAAGAGGAGCAGCATTGCGGCCGAGGTGCTGAATCCGGCGGCCAGGGCGGAGAAGGAGTAGAGCACGATGCTCCAGACGAGCACCCGGCGCCGGCCGAAGCGGTCGGTCAAGTATCCTCCCAGGAGGCCGAAGAAGCCGCCGGAGAGGGCGCTCGACCAGAAGATAGTGCCGATCCACTTGCGGCTTTCGGGCGATCCCCTGGGGACGTTCAACAGCTCCGAGAGCGCGTCGCCGCCGATGATGGGCATCATCAGCAGCTCGTAGATGTCGAAGGCGAAGCCGAGGGCGGCGACGAAGAGGATCAACCATTCCGTGGGCGTGAACTTTTTCGGATTCGATTCCCTTGAATTCATGGCAGCATTGTGCCTATGGGTCCAGCCTCCTGCAACAGGGAACTTTCCGCTACCTCTCCTCCTCGGGGATGGCGTTGAGCGTGTAGTAGGCCGAGGCCGGCCAGAGCGGCTCCTCCGCCGGGCCGAGCGGGCGGAGATGGATTTCGTGGACGAAGCCTCTCTGGAAAGGCGAAACCTGCAGGCGGATCTTCCGGCCGGCCTCCGATATGTCGATCTGCGTGATCCGCGGGCGGTGGCGGTCCTGGTCCGGCGTCGAGTACTCCCCTTTCCAGAAGCGGCGGTAGGCGGAGAGGGTGTAGCTTTCGGGGTCGGCGGCCTTCTTGCGGTCGCAAGGCCCGGTCAGCTCGATCTCGAAGCCGCGCTTCCAGGCGCGCATCTCGCGGATGCCGAAGGGGAAGTTCCCTTGCGGCCCGAGGCGCACGATCTCGCCGGTGTTATTGCCGCCGCCCCAGCCGGAGTCGCGGAGGCCGCCGATGTAGACCTCGCCCGAGGGGTGGACCCCCGCGCTGAGCGGGCCGAGGAGCCAGCGGCCTCCCTTGGGAGGCTGGCTGAAAGGGTAGCAGGCGCCTTGATAGCCGGCGCCGATTTTTTGCAGGCTGAAACGGATGAGCATACGGTTGTCGTACTCGCAGGCCAGGCCGTGCCCCTCGTAGGGGCCGAAGCGGCCGCCCGCTTCGAGGAAGCACAGCCCGTTGACACTGCGCGTCCAGGGGTGCGGCACCTTGATGGCCGGCGGCTCGCCCTCGGCGCGGGAGTCCTCCGGAGGATCGTAGAGCGAGGGGACGCCGTAGGCCTTCCCTTTTTCGAGATGGTTGATCTCGTTGAACGTGTTCCGGTCCCCTTGATTGTCGGTGAAGAAGATCTCCCCGGCGGCGTTCCGGGCGATGCCGGCGGTGAAGCGCAGGCCGCGGGCGATCTTCTCGAGCTCGCCCTGCGGGGAGGCGCGCACGGCCTTGCCGCGCAGCCAGGCGGCCGCCGGCGGCCGGCCGGTTTGCTGGTAGTCGCTGCCGAGGAGGAGGTAGTAGCTTCCCTCCCGCTGGACGATGCCGAAGGTCCAGTCGTGGTAGTTGTCGGAAAAGCCCCAGCCGGTCGCCTCGACCCGCCCCCGCTCGAAAAATCCATCCCCGTCGGCGTCCGAGAGCCGCAAGAGCTCCGGCTTCGTGCTGACCAGGAGATCGCCCCCTTCGGCAAGCAGCCCGAACGGCGCCGAGAGGAGGCTGGCCGCGGGCCGGCAGGTTTCCTCGCAGCCGTCGCCATCCTCGTCGAGCAGCTTGAAGAGGTCCCCCTTGAGCGAGGCGAAGAAGACCTCGCCTTTTTCCGAGAAGGCGAAGGCGGTGGGCATGATGGATGTTTCGAGCGGCAGGCGCGTCGCCGTGAATCCCGGTGCCACTTCCAGCTCTTCGAGCGCGCTCTTCTCTGCGGCTGCCGCTGCTGCCGGAGTCGTCAGGAACGGCGGGGAGGCGGCGATCGGCTCGGGCGGGCCCGGAAGCCGGTAGGCCACCTCGATCTCCAGGGCGTCGCCTCTGGCTATCAGGGGATGCTCGAACAGCGCCGCCGCCGAGGGGAGATCCGCGAGCGGCTCCAGCCGCCGCCAGGCCGCCTCCGGCTCTGCGGCGATCGAGATATTGCCGCGTTCCGACTGCGCCGCCACCCCATCGGCCGAGAGCCGCGGCGCGTTCCGCTCGAGGATGGGGAGCAGGAAGACGGCTGGAGGGGCGGGTCCGTCGGACCGGACGGCCAGCCGCCGGATGACGGTATCCGGAGCCGCGCTCGGGGCTTCCAGGATCTCGCGGACCTCGAGCCGGGCGCCGTCCCGAAATCGCAGGCGGTAGGAGAACTTCATGGCTCTCGAGCCCGCGCGCTCCCACGACTCCAGGGCGCCGCGGGTCTGTCCGGTCCATTCCGGGAGGAGAAGCTCGACGCCCCGGCGCAGGGCGATGGATGGGAAAGCGGGGATCTGCGGCAGGGCCGGAACGCCGGCCGGCTCCCAGAGCCAGCTTTTCCCTTGCGCCAGCTGGCGCGCGAAGCCGCCCGTCCACCAGGCCACGGGAGAGAAGACGGTGAAGTCGTAGAGCAGGCTGTGGCCGCCGGGAAGGCCGACTCCGAAGGCGTTGGGGGTCCAGCCCTCGCCGAAAGGCCGGGGCCGGTGGAAGACGTCGCGGATGGCTCGGGCGGGGCCGCCCGCGGCCGCCGCGATCTCGCGAATGGCGCCTGTTGACTCGGGGACGGAAAATCCCTCGGCGTTGAAGGCGTGCCAGAGGGCGGCCAGCTGATGGTCGAGGCGTCCGCCCAGGAGGTCCGGCAGGCCCTGGACGATGGCGGGCATCTCGATCCCCGGCACCATGCGGCCGGGATCGCGCAACCAGCGGAAGAACCACGGCCGCCGCAGGCGCTCCTCGAACTTGAGGAGATCCGGCCCGCGCACGCTGGGAAGGACCCCCGGCGGCGAGTACTTGCCGAGATCGTGGCAGGAGGCGCAGCCGAAGCCGGAGGATCCGCAGAGCGCATGGCCGGCGGCGAAGAGCTCTCCCGCCGGCGGCAGGCCGCCAGGATTCTCCGGCGGCTCCGGAAGGCGGTCGTGGGACTTGAGAAATTCGAGCAAGGCTCTTTCCTCCTCGGGAAGATGGCGGAACCGGGGCATGCGCACCTCGAGCCACGGCCGCCGGACCGGCGCTTCGCCGCGGAGGGCGGCGAGGAGGACGGGATCGAGGAGCTTGTCGCCCGCCGCGGAAAGGGAGGGCGGCCGCAGCGTCCCCTCGAGGCCGCGCCACTCGGGGAAGCGGCCGGCCAGAGGGATCAGGACCTGGGCGATGCCGGGGCCGTTGCCGCGCGAGTGGCAGCTCGTGCAATGCTTTTCCTGGAGGAGCAGCCGCCCTTCCTCGAAGGGGGATGGCTTTGCCGCCGGAGCCACCTGGTTCAGGAATTCCTCCACGGCGCGGCGCTCCGTTTCTTCCAGGGGGAAATAGGGGCGCGGCGCCGGAGCAGCGCTCTTCGAAAGGCAACTGCGCTCCGGGCGGCGCGGCGCGGCGCGGTGGAGCGGGGGAGCCGGGGCGGCCGCGAACTCTTCCGGCAGCTCGTGGCAGGCGGCGCAGCGGCGGGAGCGGGCGATGTCCCGGCCCCTGGCGATGTTTCCGGCAGCGGCATCGCCGGAGCCGGCCGGTTCTCCGGAAGCTTCCGGAGGATCGCTCGCGCCGCTCAGGAAGGCGGCGATTTTTTTTCGCTCCTCGGCCGCGAGCAGCAGCTCGGGGCGATGGACGGTGGCGTCTTCCGGGCCGGCTCCGGGGGCCAGCCACGCTTCGAGGGCGGCCGTGGTGCGGTGTTCGCCCGCGCGCTCGAGGGCTCCTCCGGAAAAGCGCTCCCCCAGGCCGATCCCCTGCCAGGTGTGGCACGCCAGGCAGCCGCAGGAGAGGACGAGCCGGCGGCCGGCGGCGCTGAGTTTTTCAGGGGCCGGCGAGGCGGTCTTGCCGCGGGACGCTCCGGTGCTGTCAATGCCGAGGTAGTCGGCCGCTGCCTCCGCCTCCTCCCGGCTCAGGGACAGCTCCGGCATGCGCGAGCCGGGGAAGGCTTGAGCGGGGGAAAGCAGCCTCTCGATGGCGTAGCGGCGCTGCAGCGCGGCGCCGGCCCTGGCGAGCGAGGGGGCCTTCGCGGGCCTGGGGAGGCCGGGGATCTCATGGCAGGCGGCGCAGCGCAGGGCGCGGGCAAGGCGAAGGCCGCGCTCGAAGTCCTGGGAAGCGTTCGAGCCCTCGGGCTGGAAGAAATAGCTTTCGCCGACCGGCTCGAGGCCGAACTCCTCCGACCGCCAGTAAAGGCCGAGGCGGGCTTGAGGCGCGATCTTCCGGAACTCGACCTCCAGGCGGTGGTAGCCGTACTCGAGCTGCACCGTTTGTCCCTCGATCCACGCCGCCGCCGGCGCGCTCCCCTCGAGCAGCGTCCTCCCCTCGAGGCGCAGCCCCGCCGCCCCCGCGAGGTGAAAGAAGAAGCGGTAAGCGCCATCGCCGGGGACGAACAGGCGGCCGCGCCAGCGCATCGAGAAAGGCCCGGGCTCGAGGCGCAGGTCCGGCGGCGCCTCCCCCCAGTCGAACTCGAGATCCGGATCGACGCGGCCGGCGATAGGATCGCCGGCGAGGTCGCCGTTCGCAAAAAGCTCCGCCCGAAGGCCGGGAGGGAGCCGGGGCTCCTCCTCCGCCAAGGCTTGTCGGAGGATGCAAAAAATCAGCAGGGCCAGCTTCTGAATCCGCATACCGAATCACCCGGTCCTCTTGTAAGAAGTGAAGCGAGTTTCCTCCGGCCGGGTGCGCTCCTCGAGGCTCCGCAGGGCGGCCTCGGGGAGGGGCTGGAAGCGGCGGGCGGCCTCGGCGTTGGCCTCCACCTCTTCCGGGGTGCGGCAGCCGATCGCGGCGCAGCTCACGCCGGGCTGCGAGAGGACGTAGCCCAGCGCCTCCTCGGGGGCCAGCGGACCGCTTCCGGTTCGGGGATTGGGGGCGACCAGCTCTCCGGCGGCGTAGACTTTCATGGCGATCACGCCCATGCCGCGGCGGGCGGCCTCGGGGAGGACGGTGCGGAGGAAGGAGCGCCGGTGAGCGTCGGCGGCGTTCAAGGCCACGAGCACGGCGTCGAAATCGAAGCGGCGCATGGCCTCGAGGAGGACCGCCGGATCGTGGTGGCCGGTGAGGCCGAGGAAGCGGACGCGCTTTTCGTCGCGGGCTTGGGTGAGAGCTTGGATGGCGCCGCCTTTCGAGAAGATGGCCTCCACCTCGTCCATGGTGCGGAGGTCGTGGAGCTGCCAGAGGTCGAGATGGTCGGTGCGCAGGCGCCGCAGGCTGTCGTCGAGGAGGCGGAGGGAGCCCTCACGGCCGCGCTCGTGGGTTTTCGAGGCGAGGAAGACCTGCCGCCGGCGCTCTCCAAGAGCCGCACCGTAATAGTCCTGGCTCGAGGCGTAAGCCGGGGCGGTGTCGCAATAGTTGACGCCGAGGTCGAGGGCGCGGGCGATCACCGCCGCCGCTTCCCGGCCGCGGCCGTGGGTGCGCAGCACCCCTTCGCCGCCCAGGGCGAACAGCGTCGCGGCGTGTCCGGTCCGGCCGAGTGGCCGGGTGGGGAGCGGGACAGGAGTGTCTGCTGATGTCATGACTTCAGTATAAGAGAAGGTTGCGCGAATGAAAGCCGGCCCGGATAATTACCGATTGTTCCAAGATTATTTAATCCGGTTGGGAGCTGGAGGATTTCCATGAAACGTCAATGGCTCGGACTTTTGGCACTGCTCGCTTTGAGCTTTTTCGCCGGCGCGGTCTTCGAGGCCCAGATGCGGCCGGCTCGGGCCGCGATCTGCGTCAAGGGGGACTTGAGCGGCGATGGCAACGCCGACATCACCGACGCCGTCTATCTCTTGACCCACCTCTTCCTCGGCGGCCCACCGCCGGTCGACTGCCAGCCGCCGGCGCCGCCGGTTTCGGCGGTGTTCATCGTCCGCCACGCCGAAAAGGATGCGGGGGCCGATCCGGGGCTGACGCCGGAGGGGCAGGCGCGCGCCGAGCGCCTGGCGACCGTCCTCGCCAAGATCCCCATCGACTTGATGGTCGCGAGCAACCTCAAGCGCACCCAGGAGACCATCCAGCCGCTGGCGACCGCGAAAAGCCTCTCCATCGAGCAGATCTCGGACACCGACACCGATGCCGTGGTGGCGCGGCTTGACCAGCTATCCGCCGGAAGCATCGCCGTGGTGGCTGGCCACAGCTACAATATCGAGCCGATGCTCCAGAAATTGGGAATCCAGGACACCACCGCTGTCGATCTCAGCGTCTACGACAACCTCTTCCTGGTCCTCCGCCCCGCCGGGCAGGTCCCGCAGATGCTGAACCTGATCTACTAGGCAGGATCACAGGATCCCTTGATTCATGGTATAAAATATGGTATTATTATTACCATGAAAACTACCATGGATGCTGCCGGAAGAATTGTACTTCCCAGGAAGATCCGGGAAGCCGCCCACCTCAAGCCGGGAACAGAAATCGAAGTCCGGATGGCTGGCGAGGTCATCGAGCTGAAACCTGTTACACGAGCTGTCGAGATCAAAAAGCGGGGCCACTTGCTCGTTGCTTTTCCTCAGGAACCAGGCCAGCCTCTCACTCAGGAAGAAGTGGAGGCCACCCAAAAGGAAATCCGTGAGCAAGGGATTCGCAGAATTTTCAAAAAATCATGATCCGGGTCGTTCCCGACACCAGCTGTTTGGTGGCTGCCGTCGCAAGCTGGCATGAGCACCATGAGGCAACCTGGAAAGAATTCGAAAGATGCCACCGCCAGGGGGACTTGATCCTCATTGCCGGACATACCCTTCTTGAAGCTTACGCCGTCTTGACGGGGCTTCCAGCCCCCCACCGGATTTCACCGGCCCAGGCCTTCGCTCTCTTGAAGGGGAACTGGGGGGCTAACCAGGTGGCCTCGATCGACGAGAAGGGCTACTGGCGGCTCCTGGAGCAGGGCTCGGTGGATGGGATCTGTGGGGGATCGATTTACGACGCCAACATTGCCGCCATCGCCAAAAAAGCCAAGGCGAACGTGCTCCTGACCTGGAACAAAGATCACTTCATCCGCTTTGCGAATGCAAATTTTAAAATCCTTTTCCCCGGAGAATGCCGGTGACAAGATCATGGAAGCAGAGGGACCGATGGGTCTGTTCACTTCGCCGGCGCCGGCTCGGGCTCCATTTGCCTCTGGGCGAGGAGGAAGGCGAGGAGGTGGGGGAGCTCTGCGGCGGGGATGATTTCCAGCAGGTTGCTGGGCATGGGCGAGAGGCTCGACAGCTCGCGGGCGCGGATGTCCTTTTTGGGGATCTGCAGCGGCTTTCCCTGCGCGTCGGCCAGGAGGATCACCTCCCCCTCCTCGCCTTGCACCAGGCCCGTCTGCGCCAGGCCATTTTTCAGGACGACGATGGAGGCGCGGAAGGCCTGGTCGACGTTGCGGTTGGGATCGAGGAGGTCCTCGAGCAGGCGCTCCAGGCCGCGGGAGCCGATGCCGTTCAGGTCGGGGCCGACCTTGCCCCCCTTCTCCGCGAGGCGGTGGCAGGCGGAGCAGTTCTTCTCGAAGACCTTGGCGCCCGCCTCCAGGTCCGGCCTCGCGGCGGCGAACTGCCGCTTGAAGCGCTCGATCGCTTCCTGGATCTCCTGGCTCGGCTCCGGCAGCCCTGCCGTCAGCCGGGCGATCTTCTCCTGGTCGATTTCCTGCCGCTCCAGGCGCCGGGAGACGGCGGGGGACTGGAGAAGGCGCGCCGAGGCCTTGCCGCCCGCGATCTCGCTCAGGAGCCGCTCGCCCCCTTCCTTGGAGTTCGCCAGCCCCTCCGCGATCCTGGCCGCGAGCGCGCTCGGAGCCGCCCGCAAGTTCACCCCCAGAGCTTCAATGGCCTTGGGACTTTGAATGCTGCCGAGGAGCTGCGCCGCCTGCTCGCGGACCTGGGCCGGCTCCTCGCCGCCGGCAAGGAGCTGCCCCAGCAGAGGGATGCTCTCCTCCGGCCGCAGGGAAGCGAGCGCCTCGCTGGCCTGCCGCCGCAGCTCCGGGGCGGCGGTCTCGAGCAGCGCCAGGCTCCGCAGCCTGGGCAGGGCGGCCTCCAGGCGTGCCGCGCGGGCGAGTTGAATGCCTGGCGCGGCTTTTCCCGCGTCGCCATCGGCGAGAAGCTTCTCCGAGAGAGCGGCGGCCCAGGCCTGCGCCTCCGCTCCGAGAGCCTCGCCGCGCTCCTCGAGGGCGCGCTGGAAAACGATCAGGTGCGCCGCCTGGCGGCTGTCATCCGCCGCCGCGGCACCGCGGAGGAATTCCAGGAGCAGCGGGAAGTCCGCCGGCGCGGCGTTACGGGCGAGATGCCGGACCTGCTCAGCGGTCGGGGCCAACTGCCGCCCCCGCAGGTAGCTCAAGAGATACGCGGCGGCCTCGCGGGCCGGAACGCCCAGCGCGATGTCGGCCACCAGGCCGGCGTCGGCCTCCGGCCGGGCCGCCCCCAGGAGCCACGCCCAGCTCTCGGGCAGCGCCAGCTGGTTGCGCAAGGCGATGCGCGCCGCGTGAAGCAGGTGAGTGTCGTCCGCCGGGACCTTCCGGCGCAACTCGAGGAGCGGGCCGAGGCGCTCCGGCCGGGGATGGGCGGCGAGCGCCATGGCGGCGGCGCGCTGGACGAAGGCGTCCGGGTCCTCGAGGCCCTGCAGCGCCGCGGCTTGATCGCCCCGGCTCCACTCCCTCTTCTCGGCGAGGACCAGCCGGGCATGGGTTCGCACCAGCCCGCTCGCATCGGCGGCGGCGAGCTGCAGAATCTCCTCATCGAGGGCCTTCAGCCGCGCCAGGCACCAGAGGGCATGGGCTCGCTGGAAGGCGCTGGTTGAAGCCTTGAACGCGCCGCGCAGCGGCTCGGCGGCTGCGGCCCCCACTCGAAGCACCACCTGGTTGGCGGCCTGAGTGCGGACCGCGAGGTTGGGATGGGCGAGGTCGGCGAGCAGCCCCTCGATCGCGGCTTTGCTCCAGTCGGCGCGCGGCGGCTTTGCCGGGCGGGTCTCGCCGGAGCCTTTGTAGACGACGCGCCAGATGCGCCCGCGGTCGTGGTCGCGGCCGGGATGGGTCAAGGGGACCTCATAGTGGCCGATGATGCGATTGTAGAAGTCGCCGATATAGATCGCGCCGTCCGGCCCGAGCTGCATGTACACCGGACGGAACCACGGATCCTCCGAGCGCACGAAATCGGGCTGGCGGACGGCGAGGTAGGTCGAGCCGTGCCTCTCCAGGCGGTCGTGGTTGACGCGGTTGGTCCAGACGTTGCCGACGAAGACCGTGCCGCGGTACTCCGGCGGGTACTGGTCGGCGTCGTAATAGATCATGCCGCAGAGTGCCGTCGAGCCGTGGTCGTCCCTGGTCATCTCCGGGCCGAATCCGAGGCCGTCGTGGGGCTTGCCGAAGCTGGGGTACCAGGCGCCGCGCAGGAGCTGGTAGACCGGCCAGCTGTGGCAGTCGGCGGAGTAGAGGTTCCCCAGGGGGTCGAAGCAGAGGCCGAAGGGGTTGACCTGGCCGCGGGTGTGGTATTCCACATGCGAGCCGTCGGCGAGGAAGCGGAAGGTGTTGCCGGAGTTCAGCTTGATGGAGGCGCCATCGGCTCCCTTCAGCTCCGAGGTGTTGGCGAAGCCGTGGCAGGCGTAAATCCAGCCGTCGAAGCCCCAGGTGAAGGAGTTGACCAGGCCGTGAGTGTCGGCTCGGCCGACGGTGCCGTAAAGCTCCTCCTTGCGGTCGGCGCGATCGTCGCCGTCGCGGTCGATGAGCTTGTAAATCTTCGGGATGCTGAAGACGATGGCGCCGCCGGCGATCGGGATGATGCCGATGGGGATGTTCAAGTGATCGGCGAAGACGGTTGACTTGTCGGCCCGGCCGTCGCCATCGGTGTCCTCGAGGATCTTGACGCAGTCGCGCGCCGTCTTTTCATCCATATTGGGGAAGGGGTACTCCACCGACTGAGTGGCCCAGATGCGGCCGCGGGCGTCGAAGGCGAAGTTCATGGGCTTGCGGATGTCGGGCTCCGCCGCCACGAGCTCGACCTCGAATCCCGCCGGCGCGCGCAGCTTCTCCCGCTCCTCCTCGGGGGAAAGCGGGTCGGTGGGGGCGACGTGATAAAACTCCTCGGCGCCGGCGAGGCTGAGGCGAGCGCCCAGGGCCATGAAAAAAATGGCCAGCAGAGAGACAATTTTCAAACGAAACATCCCAACTCCGGTTAATTCGAGCCGATGGAATGCGGTTCTAGATCACACCAGATCGCAGCGAGACGTTGCAGCTAAAAATCATAAACGACAACTTATCAAGGAGGAAGCGTGCTTTTCTGGGTGAAGAACGACTGGCGGAAGAGCCTCCTGGCCGCGATCGCGCTCTCGGGGGCGGCGCTCCTCTGGCAGTGGGCCCTCGGATTACGGCTCGACGCGTCGGTGCCGGGCTGGGCCTCCTCGGGACGCTGGCGACCCTGACCGTCTCGAGCTTCGCCTTCGCCGCCTGCCACTGGGTCCCCCGCCGGCGCCAGGAGTTCTTCACGGCCTGGTCAGTCTGGGAGGGGATGATCCTGGGGGGTGCATATCTCTACAGCGGCTCCTTGCTGGTTGCCATCCTGGTCCACGGCCTGCATGATGTCCTGGGTTATGCCCTCTTCGCCCGGCAGCGGCGCACGGGGTGGATGGCGTGAGATCCGGGAGATCTATGGCCAATGCTTTGACGCTCGAACACGTCACCAAGCGCTTCGGCGCCGTGACGGCGGTGGAGGATCTGTCGCTCGAGGTCCCTTCGGGCTGCATCTACGGCTTCCTCGGGCCCAACGGCGCCGGGAAGACCACCACCATCCGCATGGCGCTCGGCATCCTCTACCCCGACTCGGGGTCGCTCCGGGTGCTGGGCGAGGAAAGCCCCGAGGCGGTGAAGGACAGGCTCGGATACCTCCCCGAGGAGAAGGGGCTTTACAAGAAGATGAAGGCGGCAGAGCTGCTCGCCTACTTCGGCAGGCTGAAGGGCATGGACTCGCGGCGCGCCCGGGCCCGCGCCCTGGAGCTGCTCGAGCGCTTCGGACTCGGCGACTGCCTCGAGCGCCGCTGCGAGGCGCTCTCGAAGGGCATGGGGCAGAAGGTGCAGCTCGCGGCGACGCTCATCCACGAGCCGGAGCTGCTCATCCTCGACGAGCCCTTCTCCGGGCTCGACCCGGTGAACGTCGAGCTGATGCGCGAGGAGGTCCTGGAGGTGAAGCGCCGCGGCCGGACGATCATCTTCTCGACCCACATCATGGAGCAGGCCGAGCAAATTTGCGACTTCGTGTTGCTCATCGACAAGGGCCGGAAGCTCCTCGACGGCAAGCTCGCCGACATCAAGGCGGGGAGCGCGAAGGGCATCGTCCTCGACTACGAGGGGGACGGCGCCGCGCTTCGCGACCTTCCCGGCGTCGCCCGCTTGAACGACGCCGGCCAGCGCGCCGAGATCTTTCTCTCCGATGGGACCGAACCGCAGGAGATCCTGCAACGCCTGGTCGGCCGCGTCAAGATCCGCCGCTTCGACACCCGCGAGGCCTCGCTTCACGAGATCTTCGTGCGCGCCGTGGGAGGGAAACCGAATGAGTAAGACGGCGCTCGTGGCGCAACGCGAGTTCATCGACAACCTGCGCACCAAGACCTTCTGGATCGGCATCTTCTTCTTCCCGGTGCTGCTCATCCTGTCGATCGCCGTGCCCATCTGGCTCGAGAAGACCAAGGACCTTCGCAACTACGCGGTGATCGACGAGTCGGGCTGGCTGCTCGAGGCGGTCGAGGAGCGGGCCGCCACCCCCGACCTCGCCAAGGTCTTTAAAACCGTGGTCGAGCGGCACAAGAAGGGCGGCCAGGACTTCGAGGGGCTTCCCGAGGCGCTGAAGAAGCTGGCGCCGGTGCTCGCCCCCTTGAGCGAGGAGGAGCTGGAGCTGGCCGCGGCCAGCGCCGCGGCGCTCGCCGGCCCCGATGCGCCAGCGCTGCCGCTCCCCATCTCGAAAGAAAAGGTCCAGGAGGCCATGGCGCAGTTCCGCGACTCCATCCGCGCCTGGTGGCGCAGTTTGCCGCCCAAGGAGGCGGGGAAGCTCGCGCCGGGAGCCTCGAAGAGCCGCTACCAGCGGATCGGCGCGGCCGATCCGGGGAAGGACGCGGCCGACAGGATCGAGCGGTTCAACTCGATGCTCAACGAGGGGAAGCTCTTCGCCTACTTCGTGATCGGCAAGGACCCGGTCGCGGGGAGCGAGGGCTGCAAGTACGTCTCGAAGAACCTGACCGATGAAAGCTTGAAAAACTGGTTCGGCTCGCTCGCCAGCGCCGCCGTGCAGGCGCGGCGCCTGTCGCAGAAGAGCATCGACCCCGCGGTCGCGAGGTGGGTGCAGGAGCCGCTCAAGTTCGAGGGGAAGACCATCAGCGAAACCGGCGCCGAGGAGAAGATCGAGAGCCGCGACACCGCCCGCCAGTGGGCGCCGGTCATCTTCGTCTACCTCCTCTGGATCGCCGTCTTCACCATCGCCCAAATGCTGCTCTCGAACACCATCGAGGAGAAGTCGAACCGCATGATCGAGCTGCTCCTCTCCTCGCTGTCGCCGCTCGAGCTCATGGCCGGGAAGATCGCCGGCATCGCCGCGACGGGCCTGGCCATCCTGCTCTCCTGGGCGGTCTTCTTCCTCGTCACCGTGAAGCTGCTCCCATTCTTCGTGAAGGAGATGCCGGACTTCGACCTCCTCGCGGTGGCGAGCGACCCGCTCTACATCGGCTCCTTCCTGGCCTACTTCCTCCTCGGCTACCTCTTTTACGCCGCCCTCCTGGTGGGGATCGGCTCGGTCTGCAACAGCTTGAAAGAGTCGCAGAACCTGATGATGCCCATCACGCTCCTCCTCATGGTGCCGCTCTTCGCCATGATGCCCATCGGCCAGGACCCCAACGGCACCCTGGCGCGCGTCCTCTCCTTCATTCCGCCCTTCACCCCCTTCGTGATGATGAACCGCGCCGCCGGGCCGCCGGACGCCTGGGAGTACGCGGCGACGACGGCGCTGCTCGTGGTTTCGATCGCGTTCGCCTTCTGGGCGGCCGGGAAGATCTTCCGCATCGGCATCCTCATGACCGGAAAGCCGCCGCGCCTGGGGGAGATCCTGCGCTGGCTGCGGGCGCCGGTGGGGCAGTTGCCGAGGAGGGCGGCGCATGAACAGAAATAGGTCCAGAACTCTCCTGGCGATTTTCGCCGCGGCGGGGCTGGCCAGCGCCATCACGGCCGCGCTCCTCTATTACCAGGAGCTGTGCCTCGAGTGGGCCATGCATCACAACAATCTTGGCGTGGCGCTCCTCGAGGGGAGCCTCGAGCTGCGCGGCCATGCCGGGGAAGCGGCGCGGGAGTTCGAGGAGGCGCTGCGGTTGAAGCCCGACTACCGCCTCGCCAGGCTCAACCTCGGGATTGCCTGGAATGCCGCCGGCGAGCATCCGCGGGCGGTGAACGCTCTGGAAGAGTTCCTCCGCGACGAGCCGGACAACCTCTCGGCCCGGTTCACCCTGGGATTGGCATTGGAAATGTCCCAGAGGCCGGTGGAAGCGAAGATTCAATTCCAGCAGGTGGTTGCGGCCGATCCCGGCGACTTTCATACCTGGGTCGAGCTGGGGAACTGCTGGGGCGCTGAAGGGCGCCATGACGAGGCCATCCAGGCCTATCGCCGGGCTGAAAAGATAAATTCCCATGATGTTCAGCTCTATTACATGCAGTATGTTGTTTTTAATCGTGCTAAGAGGTGGGAAAAAGCCCAAGCCGTGTGGGAAAAATTAAGGAAGCTCAAAGAATTCTCCAAGATTTCTCTGTCCGATTTGCGTGGCCGGGTAGGGAAATACGCCCGGCCGATCGCCGACTCGCGCCGGGTGCTGCCGGCCCCCGAGCCCGCCCCGCAGTACGCCGAGGCTGCCGCGGAGCTGGGGATCGCCGCGGCGAAGGAGTCCTCGGATCCGGACCTGGAGGTGCAGCAGATCCTCCGGGGAAAGCCGGTCTCGCGGCTCTGGTTTGGCGGCGAGAAAAACCGGAGCCGCTTCTTGAGCGCCTTCGCCGCGGGGGCGAGCTTCGCCGACTTCGACAACGACGGCAAGCTGGATATTTTCATGGTGCGCGGCGAAGGAAAATATGCTCTCCTCCGGCAGAACGCCTCGGGGCGCTTCGAGGAGGCCGCCGCGCAGGCCGGGTTGTGCCGGCTTCCCCGGCTCGGCATGAGCGCTTCGTGGGGCGATGTCGACAACGACGGCTGGAGCGACCTCTTCATCGCCGGTTACGGCGAGGCGCGGCTCTACCGGAACCAGAACGGCGTCTTTGTCGATGTTACGGAGAATTCGGGGATCGCCGCCGCCGTGGAGCCCGGCGCCTGGTGCTACGGCGCCGCCCTGGCCGACCTCGACCACGACGCCGATCTCGACCTCGCCGTCACCTGTCTCTTCGACCTAGAGCTTCTCCCTGAAAAAAACGAGCTCCGTTTCCCCGGCGACTTCGAACCGCTGCCCCGGCCCCTCCTCCTTTTCCGGAACAACCGCGATGGCACCTTCACCGAGGTTGCCGGAAAGCTGAAGCTGGCTGACCCGATGCCGCTCCTCCGCGGCTTGACCTGCTCCGACCTGAACGGCGATGGGGTCGTGGACCTCCTCCTCGTCGATTTCCATGGGAAGGCTCATCTCTGGTTGAACCGGCTCGATGGGGGCTTCGAGCTCTCGGAGATGGTTCTCAAGGAGCCGCCGCCCCTCCTGCCGCCGGGGGAGTCCCAGGCCTTCGGCGACTACGATGGCGACGGCACCCTGGACCGCCTGACGGTGAAGAGCGGCGCCGGGGCGGCCTTGAGCCGGAACGTCCGGCGCCCGGCCAACTGGCTGACGGTGCGGGTGCGGGGCCTCTGCAAGCCGGGGATGGAGAAGAGCAACCGCCTGGGGATCGGCTCCAGGGTGGAAGTGCGGGCGGTGGGGAGGTGGCAGGTGAAGGAGCTGCGCGCCGGAAACGGCCGCTCGGGCTGCGACGCGGCGGAGATCACCTTCAACCTCGGTCCCGTGAAAAAACTCGACTTCGTCCGCGTCTTCTTCACCTCTGGCATGCGGGCCGCGGTGAAGGAGGTCGACTCGAACCAGGTCATCACCATCGAAGAGCCCCTGGTCAACGCCAACTCCTGCCCGCTGGTCTTCGCCTGGAGCGGCGAGAGCTTCGAGTTCATCGCCGACGCTTTGAGCGCCGGCATCCTGGGCGAGCTGGTCGCCCCCGGCGAGTACTGGCGGCCCGATCCGGATGAGTGGCTGCGCATCCCCGGCGAGAAGCTCAAGCCGCGCACGGAAATCGCCGAGGGCCGATCGCGGCAGGCGCTCGAGCTCCGCTTCGCCAACGCCCTCGAGGAGGTGACCTATCTCGATCAGGCGCGCCTCGTGGCGGTGGACCATCCGCAGGATCTGCACGTCTATCCCGGCGAGCGCATGGTCAATGACCCCGCGAACCGCGAGGCGGTGAAGTTTTACGCCTTGAAAAGCCCGCGGCCGCTCGTGTGGGCCGCCGACGGGACCGGCGCGGATGTGACGTCGCTGCTCTCGAAAATCGACCGCGCTCACGCCGGCCCGCGGGAACTCCTCCCCTTCAAGGGCTTCGCCAGGGAGTGGTCCTTGACCCTCGACCTCGGCGCCGCCCGCGAGGAGCATCCCGTCCTCCTCCTCCACGGCTGGAGCGACTGGAACTCCTCGGCCTCGGCCGTCGCCGCGGCGCAGGCGCGAGTGGCGCTGTGGGGGCCGAGCCTCGAGGTCCAGGCAGCCGACGGAAGCTGGCGCGCCGCGCTTGAGGACCTGGGCGTCCCGGCCGGCCTGCCGCGGGCGATCCTGATCGACCTGGAAGGATTGTTGCGGCCCGGCGAGCGCACTCTCCGCATCCGCACCAATCGCATGCTCTACTTCGACCAGGCGCTGGTCGCCGAGGGGATGTCGGCCTGGAGCCCCGAGGGGGAAAAGCCGCCGGACCCGCTGCGCTTTACCGAGATCCCCCTCGCCCGTGCCGAGCTGCGCCGGCTCGGCCATCCCAGGCGCCTCTTTCCAGAAGGCCGCTCGCCGGAAACCTTCGAC
Source organism: Planctomycetota bacterium (assembly GCA_016209605.1). GTDB lineage: Bacteria > Planctomycetota > UBA8108 > UBA8108 > JACQVS01 > JACQVS01. Next base: position 8,891 of record JACQVS010000150.1, on the reverse strand, counting down.
TATCAGCAAATCGAGCCCGAGGCCGAGTGGGGGAGCCATCGCGGCCTCCTCACCCGTTACGGAGAGGTGACGGCGCTTTTGGCGTCCAGGGACGACCGCTTCGCCATCCTGGAGCACGGCGAGGAGGTCGCCTTGAGCTTTGCGGGACAAAGCTTGCCGCCGCTCCCGGAGGGCTGGGAGCGGACCTGGCTCTTTTACTGCGACGGATACGAAAAGGGACTCGAGCTCCACTCCGCCTGCTCACGGACCGTCGAGCCGCTCCCCTTCCACGCCATGAAGTCCTACCCTTACCCCGAGGGGGAGCAGCCGCTCACCGGAGCCCAGCTTGAGTACCAGCTCGAGTGGAACGTCCGGCAGAGCTATTAAAGCACGATGAATTTGCTCTCACCCGAAGTCTTGAAACCGTGGAATTATTAGCGGATCCCGGATGCAACCGTGTGCTGTCCCCCTCGCGGCCTGGAAATAGTGATTAAAGCCGTCGTGGTCATTTTCTGTCCAGAGACCCCTCGAAACGAGCGGTACACAAAGCCCATTATCGGACGCACTTTTGGGGTAGCGTAGCATGCCAAAAAAGGGGGGTCAAGATGGGGGTAGGGGAGAAAATGTCATAGCCGGTGGTCCCATCGCCAGTTCGATGTCCGCGGAAAGCTTGCTTTGTAAGTCCTAGGGCTGCAGTGGATTCTGCGGGCTTGCATCTGCGCGGAGGTGGTCCCATTGACCGACTGCGTGGTCTGCCTCGCGCGGATGACAAGGTGGTCGGTGGTGGAAATCAGGGATACTTCAGCCATTTCTTCACGAAACGGGCCGAAATCGGGTGAATTTTCTTCCTTTCCCTCACCGACCACCCTCAAGATTCCCCTACCGAACGTGACAAAAACAATAGGAGAAAAAGTGGTAGTGGCTCAGGGGGAGATGAGGTATTGTACTATCCATGCACGAGCTTGTGCTTCAGCCAAGGGTTTACCCCGCGGGGAGTATGGGGTAACAACGCTGGGAGCTTTTCCATGGAAAGCCAGAAACGAGGTTGGGCCGTCTGTGCTGCGAGCGGGCTCGGCGTAGTGGCCGTGCTCCTAGTCGCTCTGCTCAATTGGGATCCCATTGCTGTCCAGTACTATAGCCGGCACCTCCGGCGAAAACCAGAATTGTTGTTCGAGTTCCTTCGGGAAGCAGAAGGCAGCCTGAAGCATCGGGCGTGCGATGCCTATCTTGACACAGAAAAGGGCCAAGAGCGTCTTTTTCGTGCGTTTGTCGAGCAGGTGCTTAAAGCAGGATTCTCTGACGTTGCGGAACGTGTCCAATATGTGCAAACCGGGTTGATCTGGTTTGATTCTAAGCAGGCGCACCAGGCCATGGTCTCCCCTTACAGGGCGTGGGCTTCCACCTCGGATCTGTCACACTGGAGGAATCGGGAGCTGGTAGGGCTGATTGAACAGGACCTACATAAACTCCAAGGCAAGGACTTCTGCCATGAAAGCTAACCAAGTTTGCGCTTTCAGTTCCTTCACGCAGACGAGGCTGTAGCCGAGTCCGAAGTGGCTAAGCGGTTTGCCAACATGCCAAGAGGCAGCGAGTATGTATGCTGGGTTCGCCGCAAACCTCGGGCGCCAGTAAGCGAATTACAAAAAGTACTCGGAGATCAGGATTTCTCGGTACGGGTTCATGCAGCGCTAGACCTCATGGTGATGGGTCCTGAAGCGCAACCGGCAATCCGCGAGCTGCTCCAACTCCTGGAAGATGAGGACGAAGCCATAAGAAACGTCGCGACCGAAGCCTTGGAGCGCATCGGAAAACCTGCGATTCCTGAGCTCATTGCTGCACTCAACCATGAAGCAGGCACAGTTCGCCGGGGTGCTGTCTGGGCGCTAGGCAAGATCGGTGTGGAAGCCGAGCGTGTTCTGCGCAAGCTGATGCCGCTTCTGCATGATCCCAACGACAGGGTACGAGAGGCGACTGCCTGGATTCTAGGCAGGATGGGAGCAGAAGCTGAGAGCACGCTTCCAGAATTGGTTAAGCTCCTAACGGATGACATTGCATACGTTAGAAATCACACTGCGCATGCACTAACAAGAATAGCCCCTCAGAGCGAAGTAGTTATCACTGCTCTTCTCGATGGTTTGAATAATGACAATCCGGATGTGCGAGCCGTTGCTGCCGAAACTCTGGGAGAAATAGGAGGAGCAGCCGCCAAGGCTTCAGTGCCAGCGCTTAAGAGAGCAGTTGAGGACAAGGACAAGAAGGTTCGGAGACAAGCCTCGTTCGCGCTCCAAAAGATCCTCGGCCGCGAGGCAGACCAATAGTGCGATGCTGCGAAGCCCGTAGGAAGGAAAAACAAATGAAGAAGCTCATCGCCCTCGGGTTGCTGGTGAATGCCGAGTTTCTCGCCGCCCGCCTCTCAAACAGTGAACGCCCAGAACCAGGAGGCACCTCTCTGCGACGAGAGGTTCTAGGGGAGAGAGGGAGCTGTCCTGGGACCTGGGGAAGAGTGAGCGGGCGTGATTCGGGCAGGATAGCGACCGGTTGTCGCCTTTGCGGGCGGAAGGCGACAGTCAGTCGCCTTTCGCGGTGGAAGGCAAAGCTGCCGGTGGATTTTCCTTAGGTATCAGATACCGGTAGAAGGTCAAACCCGAGGGCTGTTGAAGGCGCCGGGGAGTCGTGGAAAATCGGGCTTGCGGTTGGCTACAATGGTTCCCGTCTCCGGGGAGAGGTCCTCCCGGGGTCAAGGGCTCAGGCGAAAGAAAGGAGGGTTGCCGTGAAGAAGGTCCTCGCGGTCTCGATCGCGCTCAATGCGGCGTTCGTCGTCCTGGCGCTGCTCTGCTGGAGTTGTACTTCATACCCTCAGGGCGAAGTCGTCGGACCTGATGGGGAACGAACTACTGTGGTGTTCTCCAATCCGAAGGTAAATGTCTTCGAGGTTGGTGGCCGCCTGTGGTTCAAGGGTGAAGACTACGGGGAGGTGCGCAAAGGCGATACCGCCCAAGTGACGAAAGACGGACGCCTGTTTATCGAGGGCGAGAGACGTTTTCCAAACTCTTTCCCAAGACAAGTACGACAGCAGTAGGTCAGAAGCCCGGCCTGCGGATATTCTTAAACCATCGCTAATAAACTGAACTGCGAGTCGTTCGCGGTGTGTCCGTAGCGGTAGGGAGTGCATTCCGTCGGAAGGCGACCGCGTGACGGCTTTCCTATGCGTTAACTGGCCAACCGTCCGCGCTACGAAGACTTCGCGCGGAGGATTGGTTTGCATTCGCCCAGTTAACGTGATGGAAAGGGGAATGCCCTCCACGCGCCTAAGCTTGAGAAGGCGCTTGGCGCGGATTCTGGTCATACTCAGGAACCAACACGCGAGCTGATTCGTGAAGCGATCATTTCGCGCCAGGCGCCGGTGGGGAGTACGACTGCGGACGGCTATTTCCTCATTGACACTCAAGACGAACTTGACGAGGTAATCGGAGAGCTCGAGGCCAGGATCAATGGCATTCAGGAACGTATCGAGGCTCTTCGTAGTGGTTGGAAAAAAAGGGTCGAGTCCCGTCAGCAAGGAGGAAACTGGCCAAAATGCTGACCATCAATCCATGCACTTCAGGCTAAATTGGGGATGCGATAGCAACCGAGCGGAAAACAACGCCGCGCTCTACGGGCAGACTTTCACCCAGTTGACCGTGAGCTTGTAGGTCACGGGATGGCTTGTATGCAATCTTCGCCACTCGAACTCTGTCCCGCCCGTCTTGATCTCAACCCAGATGGCGTAATTATCTCCGCCTGGAGTATTTGCTCCCAGAGGATTGTAACTCCATTCGAGAATATTTTCGTCGAGCAGGAACACCTGTCTGGGAACAACTTACTCCTGGCAATTCCCCTCGCCGCAGCTCAGGGCGCCGGGCATCGGCTCGCAGCGGGGGAAGGCGGGAAATCCCGGCGGCGGCGCGCCGCGGAAGAGGTGGAGGAGGAGGAAGACCGCATCGGCGAGGTCGAGGCCGCGGTCGCCGTTGAAGTCGCAGGCCTCCAGGCACGGCGGGGCCGCTCCCCGGCGGAAGAGGAAGCTCAAGAGTGCGATGGGATCGGAGAGGTCCATCCGCCCATCGGAATCGCAGTCGCCGCGGGAGACCTTTGGGAGGAGCGCGAGGTTGAAGCCGGTCAAGGTCCGGTCGGCGAAGACGGTGAACGGCGGCGAAAGGGCCGACGGCAGCCCGGCACTGGAAACGCGCAGCCGGTAAGTCCTGCCGCTCGAGAGCAGGCGCCTCGACACCGTGTAAACCCCCGTCGAGAAGCTGGCGCGGGCCGCGATGGCCTCATTGCCGTCCAGCGCCTCGATCCGGGCCGCCGCGACGGGGCCGTTCGGCCCGAGGATCGACCCCGTGACCGCGATGGTCGCATCCCGGATGAGCTCGAGAAACTCGAGCCCGTAGTCGTCGTGCTCGAATCCCTGGGTGTAGGCGCTCCCCGAGGGGCTGGTGTCCTGGGCGGTCGAGCCGCCGGCGCCGGCGGTCGGCTCGATCTGGGTGTCCTCGTGCCACTCGTTGAAGCTGGTGATCGAGACAAGCGGGAAGTCGCTGTCCGCCCGGGTCAAGGCGATCTGCTTGAAGGTCTCCCGAAAAAGCGAGGCCGGCGCTTCGCCGCTCCTCAAGCGGCGCGGCAGGGCCGGGTTGTTGGCGCAGGTCCGGCGGATGGCGCGGTCGTTGAAGCCGGGGGCGCACGAGGGGACGAACAGGACGCCCCGGCTTTCCGCGGCCTGGCGGTAGGCGTCGGTCCGCTGGCGGAAAAGGTCGAGGGTGCCGTTCGATCCCCAGTAGCCTCCCCGGCCGGCGTAGACATCGTAGCCGAAGATGCCATCCCAGCGGCCGATCTTGCCGCCGTCGGGGGGGGAGGGGAAGAAGAACTCATCTCCCACCAGGAAGACTTCGAAGCCTCGGCTGGCGCAGGCCTCGCGGATCGCCGCGCTGAGCCCGGCGACGTCTCCGTTCAGAGCGCGGGTCACGTAGATCATCGCCACCGGCAGCTCGCCGCGAAACTTCAGGTAGCTTGGCTGCGTGAAGTAGTTCTCGGCGAGGTGAAGGAAATCCCCCCTCGCCGTGGCGATCCGCGCCGGCGTCGCCTCGAAGGCCCCGCCGAAGCGGATGGCCCAGTCGTAAAGCACGGTGAAGCGGACGTCGCGGCCGCGGGGATGGGGGAAGATGACGTTGCGGCAGATCTGGTCCTCCCTCGATCCCGGGCTGATGAACTCGAGGATCAGGACGGTGATGCCGTGCTCGGCGCACCAGCGGAGATGGCGGTCCACCACGGCCGGACTGGAGGAATCGTAGCGTCCCAGGGCGGGCGGCTGGGCGGGCCGGAGCTCGAGACGCAGCGATCCCCCCACGCACTCGGTGTAGTTCCAGCGGCCGAGCGAGTACCAGGGGTAGTAGTGCGCCCCGATCAGGTACTCCGGCTCGGCCACGAGGGGCGGAGGGGTGCTGGCGTCGACCCGATCGATGCAGACGCGGGAACCGCCCATGTCGAAGCGGAAGTCCGACGTCCCTTGCATGAAGGTGCGGAAGCCGGCATCGGCCAGGATCCAGGTGTGCCGGATCCACGCGCCGGTGCCCTGCAGGTTCAAAACCTCCGGATGGGTGAAGAAGGTGTTGGCCAGGTCGCTCGGGCCGGTCGAGGCCAGGTTGGTGTACTGGAGGCGCACCCTGGCCGGGCTGGCGCCGAAGGCGGGATCATCGTAAAAGGAGGCGCTGATTCTCAGCTCCATGCTGGCCTTCACAGCTGGGGCGGTCACCAGGAAGTACGTGTAGAGGTCGACGAAATCGCCGTCGGCGGTCCCCCGGTTCTTCCGCCCCTCCCGGAGATCCGATGCCGGCCCGCAAGTCGCGGGATCGTTTTCGCCATCGGTGTTTTGCCCGCGCTGGCTGTTCACGAGACCGGCGCTCGCGTCCGCGGAGCCGAGGTCCACGGACGCCTGCGCCGCCGCGGCCGTTCTGGAAAGTCCGGCAGCGGAGAGCGTCAGGACGGCGAGGAATAGAACCGGTTTCATGGATAACCTTCCTCGATGCCACGGCCAGCCGCCTGGAGGAACGCCGTCAAAAGGGGGTGAGGCCGCCCGTGCCGAGAAGCGAGTTGCGGCAAGAACAGCGTGGCGATGAAGAACCGGTGCCCTGGAATCTCCACCGCCCGCGCCTCGCCGCGCTCTGAGAAGGCCGCCGGGCGGAGCCCGCTCTCGACCAGGCGCGCTAGGTAGGCGGGATTGATCTCGAAGTTGCAGGTGAAGGCCTCCTCGACTTCCAGCCGGCCGTAAATTTGCGCCAGGCGCGAGCCCTCCGCAAGGCGGAGCCGGAGGCGGCCAGAAAGCCTCGGCTCCCCCTCGGCCCGCCGCGGCGCCGGGCAGGCCACGGAGGTGATGAGGAGGTTGTCGGAGGGGAGGCCGTGCTCCTCGGACTGGGCGTCCGAAAGGCCCAGGACGTTGCGGGCATACTCTAACAGAGCATGCTGGAAGCCTCCTCAGGTGCCGGCGAAAGGCACGCCGCGCTCGCGGGCGAAGCGGATGCCGCGCAGGGCCCCTTCCAAGCTCTCGTAGGGGCTTCCCGGCGCCGTGAGGAGGGCGTCGCAGCGGGCCAGAAGGCGGTGCCTCGGGGCCCGCCAGCCGCGGCGTCGGCAGCCACCCGATGGCCGGCTCGAACCCGAGGCTCGCCCCAGCGTGCTCGAGAGCATCGCTCGTGGCCGGGTGGGACGGCTTCCGGGGGTCGAAGTCGCCGATGATGCCGATCCGCAGATTTGTTTTCATGGAGGCCTCATCTTATACCCGAGCCGGCGAGGAATCCATTCCGGGGCCTGAAAATTCCTAGCACGCGGCCCTTGATGGCGCGCCCGGCCGCTTCGAGAATGCTGGCATGGAGATCCCGCTTTCCGACACTTCGCCGCAGGCCGAAGCCGTGCTCATCGAGCTGGCGCGGGCGCTGCCGCCCTGGCGCAAGCTCGAGATCGCTCTCGGCATGACCGCGGCCGTGCGGCAGGCGGCGCTCGCCGGCATCCGCTCGCGCCACCCCCAGGCTTCCGAGGAGGAGGCGCGGAAGCGCCTGGCGGCGCTGCTCCTGCCTCGCGAGCTTGCCATCGCCGCCTACGGCTGGGATCCGGAGAAGGAAGGGTATTGAGGTGGACTTCGACGCCTTCCAGACGGCGCTGCAAGTGGGCGCGGCCCTGGAGAAGCTCGGCGTGCCGTTCCACCTGGGCGGCTCCCTCGCCAGCTCCATCCACGGCCTGCCGCGCGCCACCCTCGATGCGGACCTGGTCGCCGACCTGCGTCCTGGCCAGGGCAGGACCCTTGTCCGGCTCCTGGGAAGCGAGTTTTACGCCGATGCCCAGGCCATCGAGGAGGCCATCGAGCGGCGGGCCAGCTTCAACGTCATCCATCTGAAAACCATGTTCAAGGTGGATGTGTTCGTGTTGGAGGATGAGGCTTTTCACCGGGAGAGCTTCCGGCGCAGCCGTCCGGAGAAGCTCCTGCCCTTCGGGGCGGCGGTTCGGGTGGCGACGCCGGAGGACACGGTGCTCCACAAGCTGCTCTGGTTTCAGAAGGGCGGCGGGGTCTCCGACCGCCAGTGGGGCGACCTCCTGGGGATCCTCAAGGTTCAGGGCGGCCGGATCGACGAGGCTTACCTGCAGAACTGGGCGGGCAAGCTCGGAATCGGCGAGCTGCTGGAACGCGCCCTCAGACAAGCTTCAGGGCGCTCCGGGTCACATCAGCCGCCCCCTTGAAAGGACTTGAATCGTGAAGCTGTCGCGACGTTGGAGCATCATCATCCTGGTCGTTCTGGCGCTCGTGCTGAGTCTCACTTTCTTGCCCTACCTCCGATTCCAGCTTTTGCGGCGGCAGTATCTGAGCCGGTTCGCCGGCATGCCAGAATCGGACCGGAGCGCCCTCAACGCCGCGCCCGCTCGAAAAGTCTCCATCCCGCCGCGATACGATCCTCTTGCCGAAGCCCATGCCTGCAAATTGGGGAAAAACACCGTTTTTCTCTCAAAATCAGCCTTCAAACCCGTGGCCGGGGGAGTGGAGGGAAAAGGTAACGCCTTTGAGAGCGCCGATCACCTCGTGGAATTTCGTGAGAGCGCCTTCCAGGGGCGCAGATACGTTACCTCATTGAAGCCGGAACAGGACTTCTTGGAGTTTTGGGATTTGGCGCCAGTGCTTGGAAGGTGGTTCCCCGGGACCGCTGGATCGGCTGGACTGACCGCCAGCGCCAGGAGCGTTTGCATCTCATTGTCAACAATGCCCGTTTTCTCATCTTGCCCTGGGTGCGCTGCAGGAATCTGGCTTCTTGGGCGCTTTCTCAGTGTGCGCGGCGGCTTCCCTTTGATTGGGAGGGACGGTATGCTTACCGGCCGGTGCTTATTGAAACTTTCGTGGAGCGCCAGCGCTTCCATGGGACATGCTATAAGGCTGCCAACTGGCGGTACTTGGGGGAAACGCAAGGCCGCGGCAAGCTAGATCGTTACTGGCGCCACGAGTTGCCGCTCAAGCAGATCTTGGTTTATCCGCTCCAGGCGGACTGGCGCGAGGTCTTGTGCTCATGAGCGCCGCTGCTGCCACCAAAACCAGCTCTGAGAGGGAATGGCGCCCATGGGCTGAAGAGGAGCTTGGCGGCGCTGGTCTTGGCGACCGGCGTTTGGATGATCGCCTGGTGAATATTGCTACCGCCTTTATGGGGGACGCCGCAGGAATCCATCCCCCGTTCCAGCGTCAGGTTATTGGTGACCCCCGAACGCGTGCCCTTGGGATTGGTCGACCAGCAAACCTGGGTGCGAGATAAAGAGGAGTTGGGGGCAAGGAAGGAGGGGGAGCATAAAAGGATCCCAACGGCCGAAAAGGAAAGCCTCAAATGGCTGGTCTCGCTCGAGGCAGCGGATCGTCT
>JACQVS010000151.1 GCA_016209605.1 Planctomycetota bacterium | reverse complement strand
GCGCTCGAGGTGCCCCCGGATGAAATCCAGGGCTTCCTCGAGCTCCTTCGGAGCCGGAGCGGTGAAGTCGAGAACCGGGATGTTCCGGTAATTCAGCTTGAGGAAGGGCTCGACCTCCGAGTACTCGGCCGTCAAGTCCAGCACGGCGCCGATGCCAATGCCGATGGCACGGTGGACGTCTCCGATGCCATCGTGACCCTCACCTACAAGTTCCTCGGCGGCGAGCCGCCGGCGGCGCCGGGGCCGGAGAGGTGCGGGGTGGATCCGACCGCGGAGGGGTTGGCTTACGATTCTTATCCGGCCTGCAAGAATTAGCTTCTTCCGCTCGGTTGCGGGCGAAGCCCGCATTATGAGACGAGGCCCTCGAGTCCTTTTCCTGTTCTCAGCTATCTCGAATGGGATACCGGCCATATGTTTTGGCGGTCTCGTAGAAGGTCAGGATATTCGCGAGCGGGACATCGGGCTGAATGTTATGCGCCGGCGCAATAATCAGGCTACCTCCCTTCCCGACGGTACGCAAACGCAGCTTGACTTCGTCGGCAACGTCCTGAGGCTTGCCGAAGGGAAGCACCTCCTGGATGTCCACCGTTCCCCAGAACGTCAGGTGGTCTCCGAAATCTCGCTTCAGTTTGGCGGGGTCCATCGACTTCGGCTGCACGGGATTGAGGATGTCGAGGCCGATTTCAACGAAATCACCGAGGATCGGGTAAATGTAGCCGTCCGAGTGGAACGCAATCTTCACCTGGGGATTGATGGCTTTCCACTTCTGGAACAGCTTCGCGTAGCGCGGCTTGAAGAACTCCCGGAAAAGCTGCGGTGAGATGAGCATGCGGTCTTGCGCCCCGAAGTCATCCCCGATCCAAATGATATCCACCCCCAGCCCGACCATTCGGGTTCCGGCCTCGTCGATCCATCCCATCAGGCGGTCGAGGTAGGCGTGCATGAAGTCCTTGTTCGAAACCAGGTCCTCGAGCACCTTCATCATGCCCCGCAGATACCAGGCTAGCTCGAAGAGTGTGCAGGCTGCACCGCCCATGATTCCGTACTCTTTGCCATGTTCTCGAATCAGCTTCCGCACCCCGTCGTACCGGTCGTGGCGGGAAAAATCCGGCAGGGAGAATTCCGCTGGGTCCCTAAGGTCGGCCAGGGGGTGTCGGACCATCTCGGTGTAGGATCCCCCGGCCGCATTCTTGAACCACTTCCAGCCAATGCCCCATTCGTCGGTGTACTCTTCGGCCGGGTCAGCGTAGTAGCTGGTGCACGGCCCCACCCAGGAAATCAGGAAATCATGTTCCATCAAGATAGGAAGGGGGCCGCCGGCTGCTTTGTAAGTCTCAGTCTCATCCGACTCGACGCCCAGATGCCGGAGGAGCTTCTGCTCTGCCTCGGGCGTGTACCACGCGCAGATCGGGACCCGGTCCGGCTCCTCATGATTGATTGCGGCCAGCAGCCGGTCCTTGGGCGTCATTGCTGCCTCCCCATCGCCAGAGATAATTGTAGCTCACTTTCAGGCGCATGCGAAATACATTCTCGCAAAAGTTCATTCATAGGTTCCTCCGCTACTTCCCAAACACTTCGATTTCGGTCAGTTCCATTTTCTCGGCCTTCGCCTTTTCCTGTCATTCTTCCGCGATTATGCCCGCGTCGGCGTGGGCCAGCTTGTAGGTTGAGTAGACCGTGATGCTCTGGGCCGGCAAGGACTCGCCGATCTCCATCCTGTCCAGGGAAATCGCCAATGCCTCTCGCGGTTCCATGCGGTAGTCGGGGCGACTTACGGCTGGCTCGGTGACTTGATACTTGTATAGCGTGCATCCGGCTCTCATACCGATCAACGACAGAGACACCTTTCGCTCGTCCTCAGCCTTGTTCAGAACTATAATCGTCAGGTTACCTTTCGGGCTGCGTAGCGCCGCGGCCGGCAAGCCTTCACTGTCCCCTTGGACCTCAAGAATGTGTGAGCGCTTCGCCGTAAAGCGGGTGAGGATGCCGAAGCTATAATAGGGCACGGACTCAGCCCCCACGTCCTTGTAGTACTCCCAAGCGATTGGGTGCCATGTGCGGACCAGTTGCCATTGGCCGTCCAGATCGCCGCGGTTGACGAAACTCCAGCGGTTCAAGCCATCCGCACCGGCCTTCAGCCCCGCGATCACCTTCTCTGCGTTGAGCATCTGCGCCGGGTAGCTTTTGGGAATTCCGGAGCAGAAATCCCCAAAGGGAATCGCGACACCTTCGCACTGTTTGCTGAAGATATGGCCAAACTCGGAAACGAAGAAGGGAACGCCACGGGACCGGGCCTTTTCCGCCACCTGCTTAAAGCACGCCACCGGCACGTCCGCGCCGTAGCAGTGTAAGGCAAACGCCCCGATTGCCGGGTCCTCGGGCTCACAGCCGGCCATGGTCAGATTAAAGCTGTCAGGGGCGGCGATGGCCACGTCCTTCAGCCCGCGCCGATCCAACTCGGCACGCACGGCGCGGATGGCGGGCATGATGCTGGCGCACTTCTTATCGGGCCCCCACCACCAAGTCCATCCCCCACCCGGCTCGTTAGCCACGGACAACCACCGGATGCAGTGGTAGCCGCGATCCTTCACCAAGCGCTGCAACAACATGCCCAGCCCTGGTGGGAAATCCCCCACCGACTTGGGAGCGCTTTCCAACCGGTTAATGCCCTGATGCGCGTTCCACGGCACGTCTTGCCACATCTGCGTCAAGAAGACGTCCACACCGCTTCTCTGACAATGATCGAGAATACGGTAGAGCGTCTGCATCTCGTCGTTGTCCCAATCAAACTTGCCGCGCTCGGGCTCGTACATCCGCAGGTCGATTTCCACCTTGCAAAAGTCCAAGCCCAGCCAGCGGGCATGGTCAAGCAGGTCGTCCCATGCCTTGGTGTAGGAAAGGGGCGGATTGCCGCCGAACGCGCTTCCCCGACAGGTCCGATTGTTGCGGCCGGGACCGAGAAGGTTCTCGTACCAGAAGATCGTGGGGCCCAGGGCGTGCCAGCAGGCGCCGAGCCCGCCGGCCATGGTATGCGCCACGTGGGCTGCGTCGATGCGGATGGCCGCAGGCTGGGCGGGTTCGGCGCCAAGGCAGTGCCCTACACCGGCGGCGCCCAGCCAAGGGGCAAGCGAAAGGGCGACGCCCCCTAGGCTGGAGTAAAGAATCTTCAACGCCAGCCGCCAGCCGCCGGTCGCCAGCCTGTGCAGCTCCTTATAATCAAACTCAGTAATGTCCAACCTTTTTTGCAAAGTTCCGATATTGTGGCATAGTCCGAGAATGTACTAAATAAAAAAGTCTGCTCCGACCGATAAAACAGCTAGGAAATACCCCTTGCGTCGAAAAACGGTTGGATTTCAGATTCCCGGGCTGGGGAAAGGAGCGGTTTCGGCTGCCTTTGGGCTCCCAGGGGGTGGCCCCGTGCCCCCAGCCTCAGTCTTGGGCGAAGGCAGCAACGGCCTTGCTTGGAAAAGTAGGATTGCGTAGATTCTTCCGGTCCAAAATCCTCCCGGATGCCTCCTTTGCGCTTGGCTTCGGGAACTTTCCCTCTCGAGCGAGTTCTGCAAAAGCTCGGGGAAGTTGTTCCAGGGAACCGCAGATAAGTTCCACATAGCTCTGGGACTTGAGGTTGAAAACCAGAAGTGCGTGGTCTGGCAGAGCATCCACTTCTCGGTTGAGCTTCTTCTTGCCGGTGATACGGCGCAGGAAACGTTTGACCCCTCGGAAAAATCGCTCCGACAGATTGTTTGTCCTCTGGACCATGAGGTAGCGCTGATCCTCGTCTGAAACGGTGAGGCAATGACCGAAGAGGCCGTCCCAGTATTTGTCCAGGTGCCGAGTCACTGTTTCCATGCTCTTACGTACAACTGGGGAAGAAACTTCTTCGAGCCCTCGGCGGAGTTCCTCGCGCAGACGGAGTACCGCCTTCTCTGCGTCACGTGCCTCCTCGGGGGTTTTATAGGTGGGGTCGGGGCTGTCCGACAGCTAGGAAATCTCGACAAAGGCCTTTCCAATTCAAGGCTTACAACACTCGCGACAACCGTAATGGTGGTCCTGACCCTTTGGCCTCCAGGCCTCCGCGAGGAGGGGCGGAGCGGTCGAGGACATCCACCAGAGCCCGCTGGCGGCCATCACCCTGGCGCTCGGAGCCTCTCTTGCAGGCATGGTGGATGAAGATCGGCCGCAGGGCCTCCGCCGCGGCGTGATCAAAGACGGCCCGGTTGGCCCAGCCTGCTCCATCCTAGCGGGCGCTGATGAGGCGCGTCTGGTTCCTGTTTATCTCCAGGCGATCGATCCACTTGGTGAAAAAAAGGAATCGCTGCGACGATTTTCACGGACTGTTATCAGAATTTTTCTTAATCCCCACAAGCTCAGGAGGTTAAAATGATCCTGATTGCGATATGAACACTGTCATTATTGAAGAAAACATCAAGATTCCACGCTGGATTGTCGGCCTCGCTTCCTTTCGCCGCTGGGCGCGGTCCGAAGCCTTCCCTGAGCGCGGTCGCATTTCCTATTTCAAGGGAGAAATCTGGGTCGACATGAGTCCAGAGGAACTTTATACCCACAATCAAGTCAAAGGCGAATTCTCGCAGGTTCTAGGATTATTGCTCAAGCAAGTCCGCCTGGGGAAGTACTTCTCGGATGGAGTCTTGCTTTCCAATCCAACGGCTAATTTGTCCACTGTGCCTGATGGGATTTTCGTCTCCTGGAAAAGCTTTCGGAAAAAACTGGTGAAGCGCATCCGAGGTACGGAAGGATTCGTCGAACTGGAAGGAACCCCCGACATGACGCTTGAAGTAGTGAGCCGGAGCTCGGTGCGAAAGGATAAAATCCTGCTCCGGGAGCTCTACTTCCGCGCCGGGGTCACCGAATACTGGCTGGTGGATGTCCGTCCTACCCCGTTTCAATTCGACATTCTCCGGCTTGGCCGCTTCGGCTATGTTCGGACTCCGACGCGTTCAGGTTGGGTCAAATCCAGTGTTTTCGGAAAATCCTTCAAGCTGACGCGGCATCTGGATGAGCTTGGCGATCCAGAGTTTCGCTTAGCTTCGCAATGACGTGTAAATTTCGTAAGCGTTCGAGGACGAGGAGGAGGAAGCCCTGCTGAGGACTCTCTTACGACTATTATGTATTTACAGATAAGAAATCTCGACCAAGGCCTTTCCAATTCAAGGCTTACAACACTCAGGACAACCGGAATGGAGGTCCTGACCCCTTGGCCTCCTCCGGCGGGAGGAGGAGCGCACGAGCGCGCATCTCCAGCATGCCGATCGCCGGCTGCGGAGCAGTCTTGGCTCGGAGGACGGCTCTCTCATTCGCCTTGCGTCTTACCTTGGTAGCTAGGAGGCCCAACGCAGTATGGCGCCTTCGCAGCCGGCCCCGTGTCTTCAAAAGAGTGGCCGGATGGATTTTTGGGATAGGCTCTAAAGTTAGTGACCAAGATCACCCTGGCTCCGGCTGCGGATTCAAGCTTGACTTTCCTATTACTGGGCGTGAAATACATCACTGGTTTTTTTCCATTTTATTGATGGCCAGTAAAAAGTTATTTCCATGATCCAGGAGGAAGGCGGCGTTGAAGATATCCAACCGTCTGGCAAATCAAGTCGGCGCCAACATCCGGAGCCGCGGCCAGACCTATTTCCAGCTTAAAAAAGTTCGCCTGGTCTACGGCGGCCCCTGTCGAGTGGGCGCCGAGGTCACCGGAGCGAGAATCTACGGCGTGCATGTCCGGGTCGAGGGCCAGATCCTTTTCTGCTCCTGCACCTGCCGGTACTTCTATCCTTCAGGCGACATCTGCAAGCACATCTGGGCCGTCCTTCTCGCGGCCGAATCCAAGGCGCTCCTCTCGGCGCTTCCGGAAACCGGCGCTATTTTCCTCTCCGCGGACGATGACTTTCTCGAAAGCGATGAGGCGGCCGAAGAAGAGGACTGGGATGCGGCTGGTGAGGAAGATGACGAAGATGATCCTGAGGAGATCGTTTTCGATGAGGATCTGGAAGAGGAGGAGGTGAAAAGGCCGATCAGCCGGATTTCCGAAAAAAGGCCCGAACTCTCCAAACCGGCCTGGCAGGAGGAGATTGAAAAGCTGCGGCGAGAGATGGGCTTGTACGGCCGCCGGCCGTATCATCTCTCCCGGCCCGAGCCCGTCCAGCAAATCATCTATATAATGTCAGAAACCAAGACGCCTCAAGGCGTGAAAATCGCCGTCCAGGTATGCAACCGCAAGTTGAAGAAGGGTGGCCAGTGGACTGACCCCGCGCCATGGCATGTCAGCAAAAACTTTCCCGCCTCTTTGCAAGAGCCCCTCGATCAACAAATTTGGACCATTCTCCTTGGCGCCGATGCAAATCCATTCCCTTACTATTACAGGTCGAACTATCAAAATCCCAGGATGGTATTCGTTGAAACGGAGTTGCTGAAATTTCTTCTACCCTTTCTCGCCCGCTCGGAGCGCTTCTTCTGGCGCCAGGAGGGGGAGAACCCCGATCTTCAACCCTTGGTTGTAGACAGCGGCCCTCCCTGGGAGTTCTGTCTGAGGATCCGTCCCGGCCAGAGGAAAAAAAGCTGGGTGGCGAGTGGATATTTCCGCCGGGGCGAGCAAATCCTCGAGATGGAGGAGCCCGAACTTGCCAGCGGCGGTTTCCTTATCCACGCCGGCGCGGTGGCAAAGCTGGAGGAGCACGGCTTTCACCCTTGGATTCGGCGTTTCCGCCTTGAAGGGCCGATCGAGGCGTCCGGGAAAGAGAAAAATAAGATTCTCAATGAAATCCTTGATTTTCCCAGACTGCCGCCTCTGGACTGGCCGGAAGGTCTCCAGCCGGAGCAGATCCGCCAGCCGCCCGAGTTCCATTTGAAGATCCGCCCCGGCAAGGATCGTTTGACCCGATCCGATTGGCTGGAAGCTGAAGTCGAGTTCCGTTACGGCGAAGAGGTTTTTTCCGCCCAAGATCAGAGGCCGAGGTCAGTCCTTCTCGATCAGCGCCGGATCGTGGAGCGGGATCTGGACGCGGAAAAGCGCGCCTGGCAGCGCCTGCTCGAGCTCGGCTTCCGGGTGCTGCCTTATTCCGCCTATCGCTACGGTCAAGAGCCGGAGCACGACCTCGAGCTT
This sequence comes from Planctomycetota bacterium, assembly GCA_016209605.1. GTDB lineage: Bacteria > Planctomycetota > UBA8108 > UBA8108 > JACQVS01 > JACQVS01. Next base: position 4,280 of record JACQVS010000151.1, on the reverse strand, counting down.
CCGCCCCGCAAGCTCCCCGGCGCGGTTCGCGCGCTGACCTCCGAGGGCTGGCTCGTTGAGGCGGAAGGGAAACTCTATCGGCGCCCCGGGAAATTCCAGATCGCGGTGAGCTCGGGGATCGACTGGTTCGAGGTCGCCGCGGCGGTGGATTTCGAGGGCAGGACGGCGCCCCTGCCGCGGCTGCTCGCGGCGCTCCGGCGCGGCGAGAACATGGTGGTGCTCGACGATGGCAGCATCGGCATCCTTCCCGAGGAATGGTTGAAGAAGTACGGCCTGATCTTTGCCGCTGGAACCGTGGTCGAGGACAAGATCCGATTCCGGCCCAGCCAGATCGGCCTTCTCGATATCCTGCTGGCGCAACAGGAAGAAGGGCGCTGGGATGAGGCTTCCCAGAGGGCCCGCAAGGAGCTGCAACAGTTCCAAGGAATCGAAAAGATGGCTCCGACACAGGGCTTCCGCGGCAAGCTGAGGCCTTATCAGAAGGAAGGATTGGGCTGGCTCCATTTTCTGGCGCGGCTCCGCTTTGGTGGCTGCTTGGCGGATGACATGGGTCTTGGAAAGACGGTGCAGGTCCTGGCCTTGCTGGAATCGCGCCGCGAGCTCAAAGCTTCAAAAAAGGACGCCCTCCCCCCATCTCTGGTGGTGGTGCCGAAGTCGCTGGTCTTCAACTGGATCGCGGAGGCGGCCCGCTTCACTCCTCAGCTTCGGGTGTTGAACCACACCGGCATCTCGCGCCCCAAAGACCTGCAGCCGCTCAACGACCACGATGTGATCCTCACCACTTATGGGACCTTGCGCCGCGACATCCTCCGCCTGAAGGATTTCCAGTTCGATTACGTCATCCTGGACGAGGCGCAAGCCATCAAGACCGCGAGCAGCGAGTCGGCAAAGGCCGCCCGGCTGCTCCAGGGAGACCACCGGCTGGCCCTCAGCGGCACCCCGATCGAGAACCACCTCGGCGAGCTGTGGAGCCTCTTGGATTTCCTCAACCCGGGCATCTTGGGCGCTTCATCTGCTTTCAAAACGCTCGTGTACAACGGCAGCGGCTTGGAGGAGGAATCCCTCCAGCTCCTCTCCCGGGCCTTGCGGCCTTTCATATTGCGCCGGACCAAGGCTCAGGTCGCCAAGGATCTCCCGGAAAAAGTGGAGCAGACCATCTGGTGCGACCTCGAGCCCAAACAGCGCAAGCTCTATGAAGAGCTGCGGGATCATTATCGCGACCGGCTGCTCGGCAAGGTCGAAAGCGAGGGCCTCGACAAGACGAAGATGGATGTGCTCCAGGCGCTGCTGCGGCTCCGCCAGGCGGCTTGCCATCCCGGCTTGATCGACAAGAGCCTCAAGGGGGAATCGAGCAGCAAGCTGGACATGCTGCTCGATCAACTCGCGGAGGTCCTGGATGAAGGCCACAAGGCCCTGGTGTTTTCCCAGTTCACCAGCATGCTCGCGATCGTTCGCGACCGGATCGAGCGGGCCGGATTCCCTTATGAGTATCTCGACGGCCGGACCGTCAATCGCCAAGAAAGGGTGGAAAGGTTTCAGAGCGATCCGCGCTGCAGGCTTTTTCTCATCAGCTTGAAGGCGGGCGGCCTCGGCCTCAACTTGACAGCCGCCGAGTACGTCTTTCTTCTGGATCCCTGGTGGAATCCGGCCGTGGAAGCCCAGGCCATCGACCGCACCCACCGCATCGGCCAGATCCGCAAGGTCTTCGCCTACCGCCTGGTCGCCCGCCAAACGGTGGAGGAGAAGGTGCTCGAGCTCCAGGAGACCAAGCGAGCGCTCGCCGAAGCCATCATCAATGCCAACAACAGCCTCCTGCGCGACCTGACCCGCGAGCAGCTCGAAAGCCTGCTGAGCTGATCGGTTCAACCGATCAACTGCTCCGTCGGAATGGACTTGAAACCGATCAAGCGCCTCACCTTCCGGCTCGACTACACCCTCAATCCGGTGCGCCTGCCCGAAGGGGACTTCGACACCCGCCTGGGTTCGGCCCGCGCGCCGATCAGCATCACGCCCAACCTCATCTGGTACCATCGGGTGCAGTATGACAACGTCTCGGACACCTTGGGCTACGACAGCCGCTTCATCTGGCAGTTCCGCCCCGGCGCCAACTTGTTCATCGTCTTGAATCAGAACATCGATCGGGAAAACTCGCACTTGACCTGGCTGGAATCGGAGCTGACTGTTAAAGTGAACATTTCTTTTCGATTTAGACACCACTGAACGGATGAACCATGAACTCGCGCGAACCTTCCTTGCTGGCTTGCTGTCTGGCCGAGCTCGTCGGCACGGCCATCTTGATCTTTTTAGGCTGCGGCTCCGTGCATGCCGCCGTCACCACGGGAGCCCTGCAAGGCTCCTGGCAGGTGGCGATCATCTGGGGATCGGCCGTCATCCTGGCCGCCTACGCCGTCGGTCCGATCAGCGGCGCACACATCAACCCCGCCATCTCTCTGTCTCTGGCCCTGTGGAACGGCTTCCCCCGCCGCCGGCGTTGAACCAGGCGATGAGGCCGCCGGTCAAGTTGTAGACCGGCCGCTGGAGCCGCCTTTCCAGCTCCACGGCAGCCAGGCCGGAGCGGTAGCCGGCGGTGCAGTAAGTCATCAGGGTGGCGCCGGCGGGGAAATCGAGGGGGGCTTCCCCGACCTTCGCGGGCGGGATCAGACGCGCCCCTGGCAAGGCGGCGACGGCGTTTTCTTCCGGCTCGCGGATGTCGAGGACTAGGATCTGCTCGCCCGCCGCCAGCCGCTTCCTCGCCTCCGCGACGGTGATCGTCCGGGCGCCGGTCTTTCGGTCGAATCCCTGAACCAGCTCCTCGTACTCGCGATCCAGGCGGGCTTGCTCGGCACTCTCCTCCGCGCTCCCCCGGGCGCTGTCCCTGGGGCCATCCTTCACGGCGGAACCCGGCTGATCCTTACCAGCGGAACAGCCGATCGCTCCCAAAAACGCCAGAGCCATCAAACCGGTGAAAATTTTCGAGGGCGCGGTTAACATTTTCATTTCCAGGATGATCTTGAGCTTGAAAGAGGAATCACGGGCAGTCTTCGGCCGCGAAAGGGCAGCCCGGCATCGACCGGCAGGAGTTCCCCAGGATGTGGGGCGGGCCGCCGAGGAAGAGGTACCAGAGGTTGGCGAGCGCATCGGCGAGGTCGACGTCGCCGTCGCCCGTGGCATCGAGAAGCTCCCGGTTGCCGGGGCTTTCGAGGCCGCCGGCGCAGGGAGGCTGGCTGGCTCCCAGGAAAAGATGCCAGAGGAGATAGATGGGATCGTCGATGTCGAGAACGCCGTTCTGGCTGAAGTCGCCGGGCCGCTGCACCGGCGGCAGGGCCTCGACGGTGAAGCGGCACTCCTGGAGGATCAGCGGCGGCGGCGGGCCATCAACGTTGCTCCATACCCCTCGAATCGCGACGCCGTTCTTCACTGGCTGGCCCCAGCCCTGCAGGCCGTCAGCGTAATAAAGCCTCGCTTCCTCGGAATCCTGGGGCGGAACCGTTACCTCGGCAACCACCTTGGCGATCCGGATGGTTCCGTCTCCTTCCAGGGTCTTGCCGATCTGGAGGCCGAGTCCATCCACAACGCCTTCCCCTTGCGGCCCGCCGGCAAGGGAGCCAGAGTCCGGAAACTTCATGGGATCCACCACGGTGATGTCGCAGAAAAAATCCGGGAGCGGCGTTATCTGCTCGCCAGTGCTGCAGGATCTCCCGCTCGCCGCCGTGCCGGGGAGGAAGCGCAACTCCGCGCCCTCGCCCTTAAAACCGATACTCCAGCCGGCGGCCCCCCGATTGACCACAACATGCTCCTGGGTCAGGACGGCGTAAACCACCACGGGAATGTTCGCCCCGGGCCGGCCGGCGATCTTTCCCCCGCACGGGATCCCTTCCAGCTCGAAGCCGAGCGTGAAACTCGGGACCTGCGCCACGACCGTCCGTCCGGCGAGAAACAAGCACGGTATGATCAAGATCACCTTTTCCCGCATGAAGGTGATGATACGTTTAAGGATTTGAACTGTACATCAATAATTCTTTTTATATCCGGCTTTGGCGGCACTCGCCGCCGAGAACTGGTTTTTCCCCTACGGGTTGCCGCCGTCGAAAAAAGTCTGGATCAGTCGCTTAAAAATTAGTCGCGGCGACGAAATTTTTAACCACCGCCGCGCTGCGCACTCGCCCCAGGGCGCAGTGGACGTAGACCGGCGTCTTGCGCTCGAGGTGCCCCCGGATGAAATCCAGGGCTTCCTCGAGCTCCTTCGGAGCCGGAGCGGTGAAGTCGAGAACCGGGATGTT
>JACQVS010000013.1 GCA_016209605.1 Planctomycetota bacterium | reverse complement strand
TGGCACGACCACCGCTTCGCGGCGGTGCCCGGACGGAGTACCGCCGAGCGGGCGCAACACCGCCAGGAGACAAAAGAACCGGCATCACCCTACAAGAATTTAAGAAAGACGGAACTTAGCCCTTCAGACCTTAACCGCTAGCTGCCATGATTCCACGAGCTTGAAATGTACTCGGACCGATCGGCTGCCCTATTTCTGCTTTTCTCTTTCCTCTGTATTCCGGCGTTGCTCGGAAGCTGCCGGTCGATCCCCAAATACCAGGCGTCCCTTCTGGCGCCGCACAAGGATGCCATCGCTCTCACCATTTTTTTGCCGGAGCGCGAAAGCCTCGAAACGTACCGCCGCATCGTGCAACTAGAGATGGAGAAGCTCCGCCGCTCCGGACGAATCAACCCGCTTCCCCTCTATGAGGCCCGCTTCGAGTTCCGCTTGCAAGCCCCGCCCCACGAGAAGCTGGCGGCCATCGTGGTGCATTTCGCCGGGGAGCCCGGCAAGGATCTGTACTCGGGAGCGCCGCAAGCGCCTCAACTCTGGGAAACGACCATTTACTGAGGAAACTTCCATGGCGCTCGAGCTGCTGAAAAGGAGGGGAGGCGAGTTGGTCCTCATCGCCGCCGCTTGCTTGAGCGGCTGCAGCTTGATTTACCAGAACGAGCATCAGGAAGGCCACTTTGTCCTGTACTCCGACCTGAGCCCGGAGTTCTTGAGCCGGGCCGCCGGGAGCATCAAGCAGATCTTCCGGGGCTATTCCCGGCTTTTCGAGATGCCGCCCGACCGGCTGGGGACGGTCACGTTCATCTTCAACGGCAGCTCCGCCGAACCGCAGGTCGTCGATTACAGCTACTCCCCCAATCTCCTCGGATACTACATGCCTTTTTTCCACCTGATCGCGGTCGATACGACGCCGGCCTGGGCCCGCGAGCCGGAGCTGCTCCGGCAAATCCTCCTCCACGAGCTGGCCCATCACTTCGTCATCCAGCAGTTCCCCCCGGCTAACCAGGAGTGCTGGCTCAACGAAGGCCTGGCCGGCAATCTGGAAACGGCTCTTTTTGATGGAGACCATTTCGAGTATCCGCTGCTCAATCCTTCCCTCCTCCAGATCGCCTCCGGCTGCGTTGGCGCGGGGACAAGCGATCCGCCCCTGGCCAGGCTCATCGACATGGATTGGTCCGAGTTCCACGAGTCGCAATCCAAGGAGAAGCATTATGCCCTGGCCTGGTCCATCGTCTACTTCATCCTCGAGGAGCACCTGCCGGCAGACTGGCCGCTGGGCCGGCGGATCCAGAGCCTCTACCAATTCGACCGCCAGGCCCTCAAGCAGATGGAGCCGCGGTGGATCTCCTTCCTGATGAATTACAACTTGACGGAGAAGCTGGTGCAGCTCGCCACCCTGGAAGCGAGCGGGGAGGAAAGGCATCCCAGCCGCCTCATGCCGGCGTGGGCCATTCAGCAGCTGGGGAGCTTGAAGAGTTTGGACCAGCAAAGAGCGCTCTCCATCCTGGTCCGGCTTTTTGACGATCCCCGGCCCTGGAAACGCCAGTTGAGCTATTTGTCGTTCATCCGCCTCCTGTCCTCCTCCTACTACATGGCGCCTGGCCTCGAAACTCTGGAGGCCGCCGTCAAGGGGCGCCTGCGGATCGAGCAAGCGCTGCTGGAGGCGGCAATCCCACCGGACCTTCGCCTGGCCATGGTCCTGGAGGCGTCGAGAGCCCTCGTCCGGCAGCCTCACTGGGTGCCGGTGTTCATCTCCCTGCTAGAAGCCCCGGACGGCGAAATCCGCGCGGCCGCGGCGCAAGGGCTGGCGCAGGCGGAAATCAAGCCCACCATCGTCAATCCGGCCTTCTGGAAAGAGGCCCGCCATCAGGCCGAGCGGCAGAGCGAAATCAACGAGTGGAAGGACTGGTGGGTCCACCATCGGTCCTGGATAACCCGAAGGGACCGCGCCGCCAGGTAGCGATCCCTCCCCTCCAAAAAAATCTACAAATTTTTTTTCACCCCGCCGCGCCCATGCTGTATCATGGCGCCCCAGCATTGGGTTTAGGTGAACGAGGAGAGAGATATGAGAACAAGGAAGTTCTTTTCCCGGGGGCAGGATTATCGTAAAACGGTTATTTATAGGCGCTTATTATTGATCGCGGGCCTGATCATTTCGGCTCGTGCCGCGCCGGGCCGGGCCATGGAAGGGCTGGTAGAATGGGATGGGCCCTGCGGCTTGAGGGAAGATGGATCGAGGGGCGGCAAGGTGTGCGGCTTCAAGATTCAGGTCTTCAACGGTTCGAAAATCCTGCTGGGAGAAAAGTTCATCGCCGCTCGCCCCGATGACCCCCAAGGCTGCGGCCACTACCAGGCCAACGTCAGCGACGTGCTGCCGGCCGATTTGCCGCCGCAGTCGATTCCGCCTCTCATCACCGTTTCCAGCACCAACTGCGATGGGATCACGGGCCAGCCGGCCGCCGTCTACGCCGACCCGCTCTGCCCTGGCCAGGTCCTCGATGGCTCCGGGGATGCCAACCAGGATGGGCGCCAGGACATTTCGGACGCCATCTGGACATTGACTTTTCTCTTCAAGGGCGGCCCCCGCCCCTGCGCCAATACCGCCGATGTCAACGGGGACAACCGGTTGGATTTGAGCGATCCGATTTACCTCTTGACCTACCTGTTCGGGGGAAAGAAAAATTAGTGATTGTCCCTGATTTTTACGAATTTTCTAAAGCAGCCAAGGCCGCAACCAAATGTCCAGGCCGAATAAGAAAAAGATGAAGAGGATTGAACCGCCAAGACGCCAAGGTGAGCTCCGAGCAG
>JACQVS010000157.1 GCA_016209605.1 Planctomycetota bacterium | reverse complement strand
TTATTTTTCCCCCAAGTGATCGCAGGAGCGATTTTTCCTTTTACCCGTGTTTCCTTCTCGGCGGCATTGTAATCCCCGAAGAAAGTGATCGTCGTCGAGTCGTTGTGAAGCTCCGAAAGATCAATGCCGAACTCTTCGACCACGTGTCGCGTGCTGGCGAGGACGAGCGATGGGCAATCGGCCTTAAAGAGCTGGTCAAGGCAGCGACCGACGCGGTCGTCATTGAGGGAAGAAAGCTGAGAGGTAGAAAGTCCCAGGAGGTCAGGCACATACTGGCGCGCCCATTCGCTCACGCCGTAGATCGGCTCACGGGAGACGAGGTAGTTTTTGAGGAGCACGAGCGTGCCGACAACCGGCTTGATGGTGCAGCGCTTGTCCTCGAACATGAATTGGTGCAGGAAATCTTCGATCTTGGCGCGATCGATGAAGCGGTCGAGGATGGGCAGCGCGCCGACATTGAAAGTAGTGAGGGATTGGTCGCCGGTTTGCGAAATGCTGCCGACATTCCTGGAACGATTTTGGTTAGACCGTCTTTTCTTCATGCTCGCGAGGTTACACCAGGAGCATGGAATGTCAACGTTCCAAATATTCTGAAATTAACTTATGACAAATCAAAAAGTCCTAGGTCTTGAATTTTTAGACTTATGACTTTTTGGAATTTCGTAAGTTGATTTTGGATTTTTTTCGAACAAGTTGCCGCTTGAATTTTCAACGGCGTGGTGTAGAGATAGAATGCCTTTGTAAAGAAAAGCTAGTTACACGTTGCGAGCGATGCTCAGTACTATTGCAGATGATCGGGCGCAGCGTGTTCAGCAATGCCACACGTGGTGTTCCGGTCGCAGTTTGACTGGGATGGAAATTCCAAGAAAACTAGAATGAAACCCGCGGAAAGTAGGTGATAAGGGCCCTGATGGTAGACCTCTCTCGCATGCTGGACCCAAGGGTGGTGATATCAGGTCGAACGCGCCACCGAAAGTCTATACTCATGAGCTAGGTCACGTGCTTGGGATTGGAAAGAATAGGGAGAATGATGGAAAGTCCATCATGGGGTCGGGTAACAAGATAATGCCTCAAGATGTTACGGACATTCTTAATAAACATTGTCCTGAGTGTGCCCCTAAATAGAAGTAGAAAGTCCGGTTAGCTAATATGGTAGAAATTCTGAAGGCTCATTACATCAGCCGATGATGAGAACACGACTTTGCAACAACTCTGCGCCTGATTTAGACCAATGAAATGTGCCAAAGGTAGATTTGTAGCGCTTCTGTCGGGAACCATTGTGGCTTCTTTGGTCATCGGGATCATGTTTTGTGGCAACACCTTCATGATTTGTTTCTATTATTTGAAGATTTGGAACGATCCTAGATCTATCTATAGTCTGCTGTATTCACGCGAAGGGAGCCCGGAGCGAAAAGCGATCAAGGCATTCTTGGCTAGTGACCATGGCAAGAAATGGATAATCAATCACTTCCAGTCAGTGGCCCCGGATATACACCCTTGGTTGAGGTTGTTTCCGCCGAGTATAGACTTTTCATTTAGAGACTCTGACAAGGTAAACGAATATTTAAGTGTGGCAGACAACAAACTGAGTTTGGCTAAGAAGATGTTGAGTGGGACAGAGATTATCGAATTGTCGGATGGTATGCTCGAGCAACTCGGAGTTAAAATAGAGTCCATTCCTGAAAGAAGGAGACTCTTCCTTGTTAGAGCTTTGTTTATGAATGATAAGGTTGGGTATGGTATATGGCATGAGGATGATAGATTGTTAATAGACCATTCTGTCATTGGATCCATCGCTCAGCAAATTAAGGAGGCTGCCCTAGTTATTCCTCTAGTATCATTGCCGAGGGAAGTTTTCGTGCAATGTGCCATGGATTACTAAGTTCGAGTTTTGTGGTTTTCAGGGCCATAGCATGCGCTCCTACGCTGAGATCTGCAGGGTGTTCCGATTCGACCTTGACTCGTTGATTTTATCCGCGCTTAGAGGGGGGGCTGATCATGAACGATGGTTCCGAGGAGCTGTTGCCGGCCAAGTACCAGCTCATGGAATTTCTGGATGTAAATTTCAGATCCTCTGATTTTCGAATTACCAAGGAGGAACTGTCTGCTTATTTTAAGTCAGTCCCCAAAATTTATAGTTTAGACGCGTTAATCCAGTTTGTAAAGGAGGTGCTGTTGGAAAAATCTGGGGGGCTGAAATCTGATGGCAGCGGCGGGTAGGATGCAAGGTGTTCCTTATCTGTAAATCCTTGAATGCCCCGGAAATAAGCTAGTTGGTGGCCATGTTGTTGAGATAGACGACCAATTTCGCTCTGATGACACTCATGGTCTATAACGCTCTGGATCAAGTGAGCGGGGAGATGCCGCAGGGCTCTGGAGACGGCTCAAATCAGGATTATGAGCGGAGGCTCATTGCTTACGACATCCGCTGAAACCTGAAGACGCGCACTTTGGATGTGAAGGGCAGCTCCAATGTCCTCGTGACGGCCTACAATACCGGAATGTCATGTTCAAGGAAGAATTACTGAAAAATACCTTAGAGGCAAAACTAGAACGAAAATCTTCACTTGTGAGATAATTGAGCGATCAATTCCCCATTCTTTCTTTCAGGATTACTCACCGTTGAGCGTTCGAGTCAAACTGTTTTTGTTCTTGGCTCTTTTTCTCGCTCTCACTCTTTCGGGCATCCTCCTCTCCCCTTCTTTCCTTTATGCGAGCTCATTCTCGAAACTTTCAAAACTAGTTGCCACGATCGGGATTTTGTCTTGGTCGTATCTTTGTTTGAGCTTGTTTATTTTTATAAGAAACTATCTCCAGAATCAGCTTTTGGTCCATGGCTCTCAGCATTTAAAAAGACTCTTCCTGATTTTCTTTTATGCCATAAATTATTTTTTATTCTTCTTTTGCACGACAAGTTGGCTATGCTTCATCAATACTGGATTGTTTATGAATTATGATATGCTTAAATTTTTCATCATGGACTTTTCTCAAATAATCAATTTTTTTTCTCCCATCGACTGGTTCGGCGTTATCTTGAGTTTTCTTATTTCAACGATTCTTTATATCCTGGCCCTCTATCTTACGGCTCACCAAAAACAGCCCGTCAAAAAATTCCACCTCTTGAACTTTGCCTCCCTACTGGCCGCCATTTTATCCCTATTTCTTTCATTGGTGGCTTTTCCCGCTATCTTCCTCCAACCAGATGACCATACCGCAAAGGAGTACCTCAATTTAGTTTCGCACCGCGCCACCCCCGGTCTTTCCTTTCTCTCATCACTTATCCCCGATAAACCCGTGGTTATATCCCCCGTCCTCTCGCACGGCGAGCCGATCTTTAGCCTCGATGAATACCTGGCGAAGGTGGAAAAGGAAAAATTCAAAGAAGTAAATGTCGTCCTCGTGGTCATCGAGAGCCTGAGGCACGATAGTTTAAAAATCCTTGGCGCCAAAGAATCCTTGATGCCTTTCCTTGACGAGTTGGCTGAAAAGAGTCTGGTGTTTTCCAATGCTTACGCCCAAAGCAATGCAACCCATTACTCCACCACCGCCCTCTTATCCTCTCTCTATCCGCTGAAGTTCATGCACATGGATACTTTTCTCGAGATCAAATACCCCAAAACCATGATCTACGACATTTTAAAACCATTGGTGTACCGCACCGCCATCTTTTCTTCGCAGAATGAAAAATGGGCGAACATGTCTAGCTACTTGAATACAACATCATTGGATAAATTTTTCCACTCGGAAGTTTTTGATGGCAAGACCCTCATATCCAGAGAAGACACCGGGGTCTGGCTGGCGATCCAGGCGGGAACCTTGAAGACGGGTCATCTTGACGATCGAGTAACCGTAGAGAGCTTCTTGAAATGGGTTGAAGAAGGTCCAAAAAAGCAACCGTTTTTTGCTTACCTCAACCTTCAAGTCACCCATTTCCCCTATGAACAGGCCTTCAAGATGAACGCTCCATTTAAGCCCCATGCTCTGGACTTCCAGGCCTCATTCTTGAGCTATCCCAAAGACGAGCTCGAGGTAATGAAAAACCGGTACAAGAACTCTTTGCGCTACGCTGATGAACAAGTTAAAGAAATCGCCGAGCGCTTGAAAGATTTCGGTGAAGTTGAAAATACCGTATTTATCGTCGTCGGGGACCACGGCGAAGAATTTTATGAACACGGGGGCGTCACGCACGCAAAAGGGATGCACGAGGAGGTGATCCGGATTCCCCTTCTTATCCACGGCCCTCCGCATCTTATCCCGGCTCGCTTGGATGACCGGCCGATTCAGCAAATCGACATCTTTCCAACCCTCATGAGCCTGATGGGACTGCCGGCCTATCCAGGTTTTCAGGGAACCGACGTTCTCGATCCGCCTAGAAATCCGTATGATCGCAAGCTCTTTCTCACGACACAAAACATGCAGTACCAGGATGTTTTAATCTGGAGAGGCTTTAAACTGATCCTCGATTATCAAGGCTCCATTAAGCTCTATTGTCTTTTTAACGATCCAGGCGAACAGCAAGACCTTTTTCAAATTCATCGAAACATGTCCCAGAAATACCTCGAGATCATCGGGCAGTGGCGGAAAAGTCAACTCGAGTACTACCGTAATTCAAGTTATCACATAAAATATTTCCCGCCCAAGTTTGACATTGTTTCCCGAAACTAGATGCGATCAAACCGGAACTCCTTCACACTGCTCTTCTACTTGCCATGGCTCCCGGCACTGCTCGCGCTCCCGGCTGCGGTCGCGGCGCCCGAGCACCGCGCCGCCGTGCTCAAGGACGCGGCGCTGGGGATGGATGGGGCGCTGGCCGAGGAAGCCGCCGCGGCTGTCCGCCAGGCGGGGTATGCCGTCCAGCTCATCGACGCCGGCGAGCTGCTTTCCCGGGAGCGCCTGCTCGCCGGGGGCTGGGACCTCCTCGTCCTGCCGTGGGCGCGCCGCCTGCCGCTCGCGAGCGCCCGGGTCGTGGAAGAATTCTTGAAAGCGGGCGGCGACCTGATCGCCCTGGGCCTGCCGGCCTGGAGCGAGCCGCTTGAGCGGGTGGGAGGAAAGTGGCGGAGCGCCCAGGAGTGCGAGGCCATGATATCCTCCCAGAAGGCGGAACACCTCATCTTCGACTTCGACTCTGAAGACCTCGCGCGCTGGACCCGAAACACCAACGACCCTTCATCAAAATCGCTGCACCAGCTCGACGCCGAACCTGGCGTTCGCGGCCGAGCCCTCCACGTCGTTATCGAAAACCTGACAGGCTGGGACACCTTCGCGAGCCCGCCGCTGGCTCGGCCCTTTCCCGAGGGGCACTCGCTCACCTGCCTCTTCGCCCGCGGCGGCCCCGCGATGCGCCAGCTCGCGCTCGAGTGGATCGAGGAGGACGGCTCGCGCTGGATCGCCACGGTCGACCTGACGCCGGAGTGGAAGTCGTATGCCCTGCCGCCCGAGGCCTTCCGCCCCTGGCAGCCGCCTCCCGGACGCGGCGGGAAGGGGGACCGGCTCAAGGTCTCTAAAGCCGCGCGCTTCACCGCCGGCCTCGCCCAGACGCACACCGCCGCCGCGAGCGGCCGGCAGGAGTACTGGCTCGACGAGGTCGGCACGGCGAGCCATCCGCTGGGCGAGGTCCCGTCCTTTTCAGAAGATGGGATCCCGCGCCTCGAAGGCCTTTCCCCCGAGTACTTGTTTTATCCGGTGACATTGCCGGTGACACTGCGCACGCCGGAAGGGCTGGCGCTCGTGGGCGAGATCCATTCGCCGGCGCCGCGAAGTCTTCTGGCCCTCCACCCCCGCCCGGGCGGCGCCGGCTATAACCAGGAAAAGCCGTGGCGCTGGCAGCCGCTCCTCGAGGCGCGCTCGCAGGATGGCGAACACCGCGGCGCCGTGGCGGCGCTGCTCGTCCACGCGACGCCGCCTTTCCGAGGCGCCGCGGTGGCGGCCTTCACCCCGGTAGATCCATCTCTCTATCGCCAGGACTCCCTGCGGCGGGTGATGCGGGAAGTCGCAATCCGAATGCGCCAAGGGGTTTTCCTGAAAGAGGGGGGCTGCGAGTTTTACACGGTCTTTGAGGGGCAGCGCTTCCAGGCCGGCGCCCGCGCCGTGAATTTCGGGACGGCGGAGGCGCGCGGCCTCGAGATCGCGATCGAGGTCACGGAGAACGGGCAGGCGGGAAAACCGGTGGCGCGCCAGGCCTGGCGGCTGGACCTTCCCGCCGGCGCCGAGGAAAAGCGGGAGCTGGCGATCGAGGAAAAGGGCTGGCCGGCCACCGGCCTCAGGGTCGCGGTGGAGCTGCGCCAGGAGGGGGCCGTGCTCGACCGCCTCGGCCACGAGATTCACGTCTGGCGCCCGAAGGCGAAGCCGGCCTTCATCGAGGCGCGGGACGGCGGCTTCTGGCTCGAGGGGAGGCCGTGGAAGGCCCACGGCGTCAACTACATGCCCTCCTCGGGGATCGGCGTCGCCGATGGGAACACCTTCGAGCACTGGCTCGGCCGCGGCGCCTACGATCCTGAGGTCATCGAGCGCGATCTCCGCCGCATCAAGGCCATGAACATGAACGCGGTGAGCGTCTTCATTTACCACCGCTCGGTCAAGGCGCAGCATCTCCTCGACTTCCTGCGCCGCTCCGAGGCCCTGGGCTTGCGCGTCAACCAGTCGCTGCGCCCCGGCACGCCCATGGACTTCCGCCGCCGTGAGATGGAGGAGCTCATCGAATACTACCGGATGGCCAAGAACGACACCATTTTCGCCTACGACCTGGCCTGGGAGCCCAGCCACCACGACCACCGCCATCAGAAATCCTACGCCTCGGCCTGGCGCGCCTGGGTGGAGAAACGTTACGGCTCCCTGGCCGCGGCGGAGAAGAACTGGGGCGCGCTGGCTCCGCGAGATGGCGGCCAGCTCGCCGTCCCGCCCATGGAGCAGCTCGTCCGCGACGGCGCGTGGCGCCGGCTCATCGCCGATTACCGCCGCTTCCTCGATGAGCTCATCGGCGAGAAGTACCGCGAGGCGCGGCGCCTGGTGAAATCCCTCGTCCCGAACCATCCGGTGAGCTTCCGCATGCAGTTCGCCGGCGACCCCACCCAAAACTGGGACCGGCTCCTCCCCTACGACTTCGCCGGCCTCGCTGAAGCCGTGGACATCTGGGAGCCCGAGGCCTACGGCCGCATCGGCGGCTGGGAAAAAGTGCGGCCGGGGCATTTCACCGCCGCCTACGCGCGCCTCTGCGATCCAGAGAAACCGATCTTGTGGGCGGAGGTGGGATATGACGTCTGGGACGCCAGGCGCAAGGCCCCCCTTCCCGAGAAGCTCGATTTCGCGGCCCGGTACTTCCGCGACTTCTACCGCATGCTCGGCGAGTCGGGGGCCGATGGGATCTTCTTCTGGTGGTATCCCGGCGGCTTCCGCCTCAACGAGGGGAGCGACTTCGGCATCATCAACTCCGACGGCACGCTGCGCCCCGAGACCGAGGTCATCCGCGCCGAGGGGCTGAAGTTCCTGAGCGCCCCCAAACCGCCGCCGCCCGGCGTCTGGATCGAGGTCGACCGAGACCGCGACGCCCGCGGCCTGTTCGGGATCTACGAGGCGGTGAAGGACGAGTACTGGAAGGCGGTCGAGGCCGGGAAAAGGCCCGGCCTGCGCTTGAAGGGAGGCGCTCGGCCGGGCTCGTGAGGTCTTAAAGAATATGTTATTTAATCATACAATTGTTAACCAGCGATGGAATTGATGAAAAATCGCCTTCGTGGCCGGATCCTTCTCTTTTTCGGATGCCTGCTGGCGGCCCAGCCCGCGTGGTCTCAAGCGCTCATGGCTGAAGCGAAAAAACCGGAGGAGAAGAAGAGCTCCGCTTCGGTCACCGCCAGGGATGGCAGCATCATCAACGGCGAGGTGGTCCAGATGACCGCCGGCGAGCTGAAGCTCGCGACCCGGTTCAACGGCGACGTGCCGATCAAGTGGACGGAGATCAAGGCGCTCAAGTCGGAGAAGCCGATCGAAATCCACCTCAAGGACGGCACGGTGATCGCCGGCACGGTGGAGCCGGGACCCGACGGCTCCCTCAAGATCAAATCGGCCGAAGCGGCCGAGCCGGTGGCCATCAAGTTGGAGTCGGTCGTCGCCATCAACCCGCCGGCGAAAAAAGCCATCACCTTTAAAGGGAACGTCAGCTTTGGCGGCTCGGCCAGCGATGGCAACACCAACACCAAGACCGCCAGCCTGCTGGGGGAGTTCGAGGCGCGCAGCGAGCTGCAGCGCTTCACCTTGAGAGGCTCGACGAATTACGCTGAAAACCAGGGGGGCATCACCCAGCGAAACTCCAAGGGATCCATCAAGTACGACTTCTTTTTCTTCAAAAGATGGTATGCCTTCGCCAGCGCCTTTTTCGAAGGGGACAAGTTCCAGGACCTCAACTTGAGAACGGCGCTTTCCGGCGGAGCCGGCTATCAGATCTTCGACCGGGGGGACTTCAAGAGGGAGGTCTTCAAGGAGCTGCAGTCCTACGCTGAATTCGGCGTCGCTTACTTCGATGAGGATTTCAAAAGCTCGCCCGACCAGCAGTACGTCTCAGCTCGCTGGTCCTTCAAGATCGACTGGCCCATCCTGCCCAAGCAGGTCGTCCTCTTCCACCTGCATGAAGGCTATCCGAGCCTCGAAAGGGCCGAGGACATTTACATCACCACGGAGCAGGGGGTCCGCTTCACCATCTTGAAAAACTTCGTGGCCACCGCCCAAGTCAACTGGCGCTGGGATAACACCCCCTCGCCGGGCTTCGAACGCTCCGACACGCTGTATCTCCTGACGCTGGGGTACAGCTTCGAGATGTGAATTCGGCTTGCGGGGAAGGATCTCACGCCTCCGACCGGGCTCCCTTCTTCTCGCCGCTCATGCGGATGCGGTTCTTCCCTTCCATCTTGGCCTCGAGGCACAGCCGGTCGGCGAGGCGGACCAGTTCCTCGGCCTCCTCGCAGTCGCTCGGGAAGGTCGCGCCCCCGATGCTCACGGCCAGGATCGCCTCCTCTTCGCGGCGATCCGGATGAATTTCCAGCGCCGGACGTCGACCCGCCTCCTCCTTGGGCCGCGGCTGGAGGGCCAGCCGGCCGACGGCCCTGCGGATACGCTCCGCCAGGGAATAGGCCTCGGAATTGCTGGTCTCCGGGAGGACGACGGCGAACTCGTCTCCCCCAAAACGGCAGACCGCATCGGGAGGCTGGCGGGTGTTTTCCTTGAGCAGCCGGGCCACCTGGCGCAAGGCCGAGTCTCCCTCCAGATGCCCGAGGCGGTCGTTGATCTGCTTGAAGTTGTCGAGGTCCAGGATCAGCAATGAGAGCGGGCTGCCGTAGCGCCGCGCCCGCTGCACTTCCACGGCCAGCACGTGGTTGAAATAGCGCCGGTTGTAAACGGTGGTCACCTCATCGATGTTGACGAAGCTCAGAAGCACCTCGAGCTCCGGCCGGCCAATGACCCGCACGCCCTTCAGCAAGGAAGCTTTGGCGTAGAGGTAGTCGAGCGCCGCGACCCGGAACCGCACCTTGCGGCCGAGCTGCTCCTCCATTTTCCGCTTGTGCTTGAGAATGGCCTGCCAGATGGCCTCGGCCTGCGGCGGGCTGAAACGGCGATGGGTCAAGAAGTACAGCAGCTCGACATAGAGGTTTTCCCCTGACCTCCAGAGCTTGGCGAGGATGGCTTGCAAATCGGCGGGAGAGTTCAGGAAGGCATCCTGGCCGAGGATCTCGATCAGATCGATTCCCTGGTCTTCGAGCTGGCGCAGTTCATCAAACAAGCTCATGCCGTCGATGATAGCACAAGACGCCGGAGCTATGAAGCGGCGGACCTACAAACGGCCTGGGGCTTGCCGCCGTTTCTCGAAGAGGCGGCGGATCTATAAACGGCCTGGGGCTCAACGCGGCGGCTCAACGCCGCCACTCAACGCCGCGGCTCTACAGATCGAGAGGAATTTTTCACAGCGCCTTGATGAACGAGATCACGGCTCTCTGCTCGTAAGGCTTGCCGAAGCAGCGGACATCGGGATTTTCAGAAAAAGTGCTTTGAAACTGCTCGGCCTGTTCCCCCAGAATCATCATCGGGATGTCGTTGATGCGGTCCTTGAGGAATTGCAGGAAATCCACGTTCTGGCTCTGCAGCATTTCGGTGTGGATGACGATCAAGTTCATTTTTCGGCTGTTGAGGACTTGCTTGCCGACTTCGGGGCTCAAGGCAATTTCGAGTTCGAACCGCTGGTTGTCTAGAAGGTTTCGGATTTCGTAGGTGGTGTCTTTACTGTTCCCGAGGATGAGAATTCTCCCGCGCTCCATGCTTACCTCTATCGGCGATAAATGCTCAGAGGTGAATGGTCAACCCATCTTCGGCGATCGACACTTCTCCGGAAAAATGTTCCCGGCACATCTTGACCAGATCCTTGCCCCAGCATTCCGGGTAGAGATGGGTGAGGATCACCCGGCGTGCGTTCGCCGCCATGGCGATCTTGCCGGCCTCGGAAGGAACGAGATGCCCGGCATGCTTTTCCCCTTCGGGATAGGAGCACTCGAGGATGAGAATATCGGCATTTCGAGCCGCCTGGATGATGCCCACGCATCGGTCCGTGTCCCCGGAATAGGCCAGAGCCTTCCCCGACCTCAGCTCGAAGCGGTAGGCGACGCTCTCTTCACTGTGCATTACCGGATAGCAGGTCGCTTCCAGCGGCCCGATGGCGAAAAAGCCGTGGCCCTGGGATGGAACCACCTCTTGAACGCGCACCCGGCCCTCCAGGTCGATCCAGGTCCCATAAACCTCGAGCAGGGATTGGTGAAGGCGGATCAAGCCCGGGGGACCCAGCAGGCGCAGAGGGGACTTCAGCCCGACCCGGCCGAAGCGCGGATTCTTCAGGGCAAACAGGATGGGAACGAGGTCGCCGGTGTGGTCCGGATGGTAATGGGAGAAGAGCACATGGGTCAAGCCCTCGAACGGATAGCCGCAGGCCGCCATGCGATGGCTCGAGCCGGCGCTGGGATCAATGAGCGCCAGATATTTCTCTTCGGGCGTCTCCACGGCGAGGACCACGCCTGGAGAGCATCGGTCCCGCCAGGGAACCGCTGTCCCCGAACCGAGAATGGTGACGGTGAGGTTGATCACGGGGGTGGAGTTCCGCGGTTAATCAGTAACGGCATCGCGGGAAAAGTACTTGAGCAGTCGGATGACCGTGAGCCGCAGGTTCGCTCTCTCGACGATCAAGTCGATGAAACCATGCTCCAGCAGGAACTCCGAAGTCTGAAAACCCGCCGGGATTTCGGAGCGGATGGTCTGCCGGATGACGTTGGGGCCGGCGAAACCGATCAAGGCTTTCGGCTCGGCGATGGTGACATCGCCCAGCGCGGCGAAGCTGGCCATGGCGCCTCCCATGGTCGGGTTGGTGAGGATGGAGATGAACAGCCCGCCGGCGGCGTGGAAGTGGGCCACCGCGGCGCTGGTCTTGGCCATTTGCATGAGGGAGAGGATCCCTTCATCCATGCGCGCCCCGCCGCCGGAGCCGGAGACGAAGATGAACGGGACCTTGCGCTCGCCGGCCAGCTCGACGCCCCGGCAGATTTTTTCCCCCACCACCGCGCCCATGCTGCCGCGCAGGAAGCGGGAATCGCTGACCCCGAAAACCACCGGCATGCCGTCCATGCGCGCCGTCCCGATGATGCAGGCATCCTTCAAGCCGGTCTGCTTCTGGGCCGCCTCGAGCCGGTCCTTGTACGATTTCTGGGCGAAGAAGTTGAGGGCATCCACCGGTTCCAACCCGGCGAATTTCTCCTCGAAGGAGTCCGGATCGACCATGGTGGCGACGCGCAGGGAACTGGGGATTTCGAAGTGGAAGTTGCACTCCGGACAGACGAACAGCTTTTCTTCCATGCGCGGCTTGTAAATCAATTTGCCGCAAGTGCAGCACTTGATCCACGGCGACTCGGAGAACTCCCGCCGCCGCCGCGAAGCCTCGACCTTGTTTTCCAGGCCTTTCTCCTCCAGCGACTCTTCTTTTTCCTCCAGCAGCTCCGGAAGCTCCTTGGGTTCGCCGGAGCTCTCTTGCTCGGTAAGGTTTTCTGGTCTCGGCATCTTTTTATCTTTTGAGGCTAGGGTTTTTCTTCTGACTGCAGCTCTTTCAACCGCCTTGCCATCGCCCGGACCGCGGCGGCGGGATCCGGCTCGCCGAAAATGGAGTTGCCGGCGACAAAAACATTGGCCCCGGCTATGGCCGCCTCGACGGCGGTTTCCAGATGGATCCCCCCATCCACCTGGATGTCGAGGGCGAAGCGCGGATTCATCCGCCTGCGGATCTCCTGCTCTTTTCCCCGCAGCACCTTAATCTTCTCCAGCACCTGTGGGATGAAAGACTGTCCGCCAAATCCAGGGTGCACGGTCATGACCAGTATCATATCGACCTGGGCGACAAAGTCCAAGACTCGCTCCGCCGGCGTGTCCGGATTCACTGCCAGGCCGACGCCGACCTTTTGCTCGCGCAACTGCCGGATGCACTCCTCCGGATCGCTGCTGGCTTCGATGTGAAAGGTGATGTGGCTGGCGCCTGCGGCAATGAAGGGCCTCAAGTACTTGAGGGGATCGGTGATCATCAAGTGGACGTCCAGGGGAACGCGGGCGATGCGCTTCAGGGCCCGCGCCACCAGGGGCCCCATGCTGATGTTGTCGACGAAATGGCCATCCATGACATCGATGTGGAGCTGATGCGCCCCCGCCTCCTGCACCGCCGCCACCTGTTCCCCCAAGCGGAGAAAATCGGCCGACAAGATCGAAGGCGCAATGCGAAAGGATCTTTCCATGATTTCCGGCAAATCCCGATAAATCTCAATTTCTCGATGAGATTTGAACGCTCAATCGTAAGCGACCGGGGCCTCATGGGTCAAGGATTTTGAAGGCGCTGAGGACGCCAGAGGAAGATGAGAAGTCCCGCCCCCATGAGCATTATCCAGAACGCGGCGATTGCCAGGGCGACCCCGGCCGGAATCCCTTCCCGGGCGGCGTAAACCCACCAGAAATCCAGCCCCGTGCCAAAATTGCTTTCCACCCAGTGGGGGCTGCCGAGGCGGCTCAGTCCTTCGCACAGGCGTCCAGCGTGCCCGGCAAGGGGATGGTGCCAGAAATTGTACCGCATCGTCTGGAAAGGATCTTCCAGGTGATGGTAGTAATCGCCCGCCCGCGCCACGGCGAGGAAGTTGACCGAGACGGCGAGCCCATTGACCACCGCTCCCCAGGCCAGGGCGAGGCGCCAGAGCGACGGGGGGGGCGGAAAATCGACCAGCGGCAAGAGCAGGAACGGCACCACCGGGAGAAGGAAGCGGGGCCCGAAGCACCAGCCCCCCTCATAGTGCTGCCACGCCGAGAAGAAGACCAGGTAGCCGAGCCCCATCCCGAGTGCCAGTGCGGCCGAGCGCGGCCGCTCGCGGCTGAGCCGAGGGAGCTTCCAGGCGGAGAGGAGGAGGAGCGGCGACAAGAGCAGCAGCCCTTTCCCGGGGCTTACCAGCAAGGCCAGGGCCGCCTCGGGCTGCGGCAGCCCGAAGGCGTAGGCGGGGCGGCCCAGGTCATCGCGGCTGGGGTATCCTCCGTCGAGCGGGCTGCCGAAGTGCAGCCAGCTCAATCCGGCGGCAAGGGAGAGGGCGAGAGCGCTCCCGAGGGCCAGGGGCAGGACGGCTCTCAAGGCGCCAATGCCGTTTTTCCGGCCGAGCGGCTCCCAGGCGCGGTAAACGCCGATCACCGCGATCCCGAGCAGCGCATCGGAGCGCGCGAGCACCGCAAGCAGCGAGCCGGCCAGGAGGAAAAAACCGCCGCCGGCGCTCCGATGCTCGGAGGCCAGGGCCAGCATCACGAAGAGCATCAAGACGACCGTGTTGCTGCGGTACTGGGTGGCGTAAGCCCACACCAGCGTCCCGGCGGCCAGAAGCATGGCGGCCCAGGCGGCTCGCCGCGGCGCGGCGCCGCGGCGCACCTGCCAGAGGAGGAAAAGCGCCACGGCGAGCGCCGAGTAGAATGCGGCGGAAATGGAGGTAAGAAAATACCGCCAGAACTCCCCGGCGGCGCTGGAACACCGGCCCGCCTGCTCGCCGGCCAGGAGGAACGGAACCGTGAGCAAGGCCTGTCCGAGGCCATAGGGGGCGTACAGCCTCCCATCGACGCCCCGCTTCCCAAAGAAGTAAGGCGAGCCTTCGGCTTGAGGGATGCTTGCCTCGCCGCGAGCCAGGAGGCTCTCCGCCATGAAGAACGTTTCATACTCGTCGATGAGGTGAAATCTGCCGGAGTGCGTCAGGCCGAAGAGGCCGAGGCAGAAAAGGAAGGCCGCGCCCGCCAGCGCCAGAACAGGCTTGGTGAAAATCCTGGGCGAATCCCCCACGTTGTAAATCCTTCAGGCAGGAACCCAGACCCCGAGGTCATGAAACACCAGCGGCTCGGAAGGTTCCGAGCCGCTGATGTTCCACTTGAATCACAGCCAACTTAATCGATCGCCCCAGAAGTGGCCGTCGCGGTACCCGTCGAGCTGAAGCGAATGACACCGCTCTGATCGACGAAGAAGTAACGATCGCCGGTCGTTCCGGGAGTGGAGGGATCAGCCGTGCAGTTCCAGGTATTGACGGAAGCCAGGGTGTAGGCGAAACCATATCCGGACTTGGTCCCGCTCGAGAGGACGTTGTCAATGTAGCCTTCCGTGTTCAGGACACCGAGGCCGCTGGCATACGACTGGAACCGAGTGCGATACTGCTCGTTGACCGTCGTCAACGTACGGAGAGAGCTGATCGCAGAAGCCTCGTTGCCGGCCTTCCTGGCGTTGAGCAGGCTGGGAATCGCGATAGCCGCAATGATAGCGATGATGGCGACCACAATCATGAGCTCGATGAGAGTGAAACCTGAATTGCGCTTCATGAGTAAAAATTCCTCCAGACTTGGGTTTGAAAACTGCTGCTTCGTTCCCGCCGGAGCACATTTCTGGCGGGAACCGACCCGATACTCATCCACAGATCTTGAGGCTCGGCTGCTCTCTTCACTCGGAAGAGGATCAGACAGCCCCGGAAATTCCCCTACCACGCTCGCTCGTTTGGTTTTTAAACTTGAGACTCGCTGCCAGCCGGGTTCTGAAGCACGGCCCCGATGAGCTGGCCTGTTCCCTCCTTTCTGATTTATATTGCGGGCTTCGCCCGCAACCGAGCTATCCGCAAACTTCTCCGCCGGATGCGGAGAAGTTGCGGAGGCAGAATCGATTGCCCTGGCGGCCTGCTTCACAGGCGGCCTCTGATCAACCGTCCAAAGACGAGAATCCTTTGTTGTTCTTCTTTTTCAGCGATTGCAAGGATTCAGTTCTGGATAGAGCAAGAGGTATGCCAGGATAGAGGAAAAGGTAGGGATCGCCCTAAAGCCAGAAACCACCGGAGCCCCGGACGGCTTCGGGATATTTCAGGAACCGGGTATTATGGGAATTGACTGGCTTTGTCTACAAAATTTTGTCATGCTGACAATTTCTGTCAGCCGCGGTCATCTGCCTGCCTCAAGGAAGGAGGGGTGGCTGGAGCACCTCCACCTCTCGGATGACCAGCTCAACCTTTTCATCATCGCCCCAGCAATTCAGCTTGGGCTGGTAGGCCAGGGCGACCTGGACGCCGGCGGGATGGAGCCGGGGCAGATACTCCGCCATCCGGAAAGCGACGGCCCGAAGCGACACTCCCTTCTGGCGGACAAAAAAGCTCAGATGGGCGCCATCCCGGCCGAGGAGGCGGGGCTCGCCGACGACTTCGCCGCGCCGGAGCGCGAAGAGGGGCTCGGGATTGCCTTCCCCGTGCGGCGCCAGCCGCTCCAGCTCCCGGAGCAGGGCGGGCGTCCACTCCGAGAGGTCACATTCGCCATCGACCACCAGCTCCGGAACCATCTCCTGCGGCTGGACCTCCACCGCCTCATTGA
Source organism: Planctomycetota bacterium (assembly GCA_016209605.1). Taxonomy (GTDB): domain Bacteria; phylum Planctomycetota; class UBA8108; order UBA8108; family JACQVS01; genus JACQVS01. Next base: position 20,276 of record JACQVS010000157.1, on the reverse strand, counting down.
GCAGCCGGCGGAGCTCGCCGACGCGGCTGGTGTTGATGCGCACGCCCGCCGCTCGATCGTGCCCGCCGAATCCCTCCAGGCAACCCCGCGCCCGCTCCAGAGCGTTGCAGATGGAAACCTGGGGGATGGAGCGTGCCGACCCCTTGCCTTGATCCCCCTCGAGAGCGATCAGCAAGGTGGGCCGGTAGAACTCCTCGACGAGGCGAGCGGCCACGATTCCGATCACGCCCGGATGCCAGCCTTCTTTGGCCAGAACCACCACCCGGTCGCCGGCGAGGTCCACCTCCTTGAGCAAGCAGTCGCGGGCCTCCTGGTAAATGTCCTGCTCGATCTGCCGCCGGCGGTCGTTCTCTCGGATGAGATGCGCCATCAGCCCCGCCGCGGAGGCGGCATCCCGGGAGACGAGAAGCTGCAAGGCCGCTTCCGATCCGCCCAAGCGGCCGGCGGCGTTCAAGCAAGGGCCGATCCGGAAGGCCACATCGCGCGCTTCCAGATCGCGGCGGCGCTCCTCTCCTTGCAAGGCGAAGCGCACCAGGCACTGGAGGCCGGGCCGGCGCGTTGCGGCCAGGGCCTTCAATCCATAGCAGGCCAGGACCCGGTTTTCGCCGAGCAGGGGGACCACATCCGCAATGGTCCCCAGCGCCACCAGCCCCAGGGAGTCCATCATGAAGTCGCGGAACTCGGGGGAAATTTTCCGGCTCCGGGAGAACTGGCGGCAAAGGGCCCAGATGAGCTTGAACGCGACGCCGGCGCCGGCGAGCGGCTTGAAAGGATACCGGCTTCCCGGCAGCCACGGATTGACGAAGGCGGCCGGGCGAGGGAGAGGATCGGCAGGGAGATGGTGGTCGGTGATGACCACATCCACGCCCAGTGCCCGAGCTCTTTCGACGCTCGAAAACGCCGCCGAGCCGTTGTCGACGGTGATGATCAAGCGGACCCCCTCCTGGGCCAGGCGCTCGACCGCCGGCTCGTTCATCCCATAGCCCTCTTCCTCGCGGTGCGGGATATAATGGCGGACCGGCCTCTTCAGAAAATCGAAGAACTCCAGGAGGAGCGCGGTGGAAGAGACCCCATCGACATCATAGTCGCCGAACACCGCGATGGGCTCGTTTTCCTGGATGGCCCGGCAGATCCGCTGCGCCGCCGCCTCGATTCCCGGAAGCAGGTCCGGATCGGGCAGTTGGCTGAGCTTGGGCTGGAGGAATTGAGCGGCTTCTTCAGACCCGGTCACCCCTCTTCGGACGAGCAGGCCGGCCAAGATCGACGAGCAAGAAAGCTCCCGGGCAATCGCCTCCCGGACGGCCGGATCCACTTCCGCCGCCTTCCACGTCTTCCCTCTCCACTTCTTCGAAAACATGGGAAGCCAGTTTAGCGGGGTGAGGGAGAAAGTCAAACGCCGATTCGATCGCGGTGGAATTCTCGCCTTCGTGGTTAAATTTTTCCTGTTTTCCGCGGCCTTCCCCTCTTTTGCCTCGCGGCTCCTTTGTTGCCCTCTCCAGGCAATTCCTCGATGATCTGATGCTGCTTGCACAGGCGGATGGTGTTCGGGTCGTTGCGGTCCAGCTTGTCCTGAATGCTTTTCTTCCAGTTTTGAATCACCACCGAGGTGTTGTCGGGAAGGGTCCGGCCGGCCTTCCGGTAAATCGGCCGCAGGACTTCATCCTTGGGCTTTTCCTTGACGAAGATTTCGCCGATGGCCCTGATCTTGTCTTCCAGGTTGACGAACGCCCGTCCCCTCCTTCCACTGATGATCCGGTACTTGGGCATGGAATCCTCCGAAAATACTCCCTTAAACATTTCAAGCTTAATTTTCAACAACCAACTGAACCAGTATAACAAAAAAAGAGAGGGGATTGGTATGGTTTTTATTAAAAACTATGCCCTTAAAGCTGATTCTCCGATATGGAATATATTTTAAGCTTTATTTCAGCACTGCCTCCAGAGAGCGCCGGTAGCCCTCGGCGATCTGCTGGCGGTGGAGCTGGAAGAGCTGCCGGGCGTCGTCGAGGCGGTCCTCCTGAATCAGCGAGGCGATCAGGTAGTAGTAGACCTCGCCCTGCGGCACCAGCGGATCTCCCTTTTCCATGGCGGCGAGGAAATGCTCGCGAGCGGCACCGGTCTGCCGCTGATAAAAAAGCGCCAGGGCCAGGTTGAAGCGGATCTCCGGCCGGTCATCGATCTTCAAGGCATCCTGGAGCACCTTCTCGGCCTGCTGGTACTGGCCGAGGCGGATGTAGCTGCCGCCCAGGTCGTTGAGGGCATTGACGTGGTCCGGTTTCATCTCCACCGTCTTCTTCAGCCAGCGGATGGCCTCCTCCCCCTGGTCGGCCATCGTGGACAGCGCCAGCTGGGAAAGGCCGTAGGCGGCATGGTAGTTTTTCGGGTTCACCTGCAGCGCCTTCAAGAAATTCTGCCGGATCCGCTCGCTGGTTTCGGAGATCTGGGAGCGCCGGGCCGCCAGGCGGCGGCGCGTCTCCGCATCCAGCTTTTCCTCCTCCGCCGGAAGCAGGCTGCCGTTGGCATCCCGCTTCAGGGCGCCCGTGATCTCCTCCTGCCAGGCCTTGAAATCCCGCTGCATCTCCTGGAACCGCTGCATCTGGATCACCGCGCGGCGGTGGTAATCCATCGACCGCTCCTGGACTCCTGCCCCGGCCCCCCCGCTGTCCGCGGCGCCGGCTCCGGCCGTGGGGACGATCTGGAAGGGCTTCGGCGTCACCGACTCGCCGAGAATCTCGCCGCAATGGAACAGCCGCGCCCGAAGCTCGTACTCGTTTCCGGGAGCGCTGGGAAGCGTCCAGACGCAAGAGGCCCCGGCGCGCAGCCCATCATAGATCTGCCGCCAGGGATAGGGGTGCTGCGGTTGGCCGCGGTAACTCAGCTCCACCTGGAGCTGGCTTTCCAGCTCCAGCAAGGCGGTATGGATCTTCCAGCTGACCGGCTGATTGCTCCCGGCCGGATAGCTCCCCCCCGTGGTGAACGACTCCAACTGGATGGCTGGCTCCACCGGACGCGGCCCGAGGATGGCGTAAGCGAGATTGCCCACCTGGTCGCGAAGGGAGAACCGCACCGCATACTCCTGGTGGTCGAGGGGGATGTTGAAGCGGAAAAGGTCTTCATCGGGGGGGAGGCTGGCCCAGCGATGGATCTCCGTCCAGGGCTCCTCTTTCCGCTCCCGCCCCTCCACCACCAGGGGCGGAACCGCCTCCGAACGATCAAAATCCACCTGCACGGCCGCAGGAATCCCCTCCACCCAGGAGAGGGCGGTCGGCTTGACCAGGATCGAAGGAGGGGTCCGGTCGATGATGAACTGCGCCTGGCCGCTAGAGCGCAGATCTGGACCCGGCGAGCTGTTGCCGGCCGCATCCCGCGCGCTGAAGTAGATCTCCTGCGGCCCCTCCGCCAGATCGCGGAGGGAAATCAGGGCAAAGCCCTCTTCCAGGCTGAGGCGCTCGGAAGGGAGCAGCCGCCAGTTGCCCTCGCCCGGCGTCCGGACGTAGGCCGCGACAGCCGCTACGCCGGAGCCGCCGGGATCGGTGATGCGGATCGGAAGCTTGAGCTCGGCCCCGGCCCGATCCGGCGCCGGTCCGATCTCCAGCTGGGGGGCCGACCCGTCGATGGCGAAGATGCCGCTCCGGCTCTCGGTGAAGGAGCCCTCGGCCAGCCGGACGCTCACCCGGAACTGGAACGACTGTCCATCGCGGGCCGGCAGCAAAACCAGCGCGCGTCCGGCATCGACGGGAGCCTCGCCGAGCAGCTCCCAGTCGGCGCCGCCATTGGGCGAGATCTCCAGCAGGGCCACCAGAGTTTCGAGGTCATCCCCATCAAAGCGCCATCTCAAGGTGTACTGGTCGCCGCCGCGGAGCATCGGGCTCTCCGGGCCGGCGATTTCGAGGACGGCGCGCCGGCCCAAGGTGATCTCATGCTGCGGCTTGGCTCCCGGCGCGGGCGCGGGCGTTCGAAGGCCGGCGCGGTCGGCGGCCGACACCCACAGCCCGACGCGCCCTTGCAAGTCCGGCAGCAGGACCGGCGCGGAAGGGTCCCCCACCGGCAGCTCCTGCCAGTGGGCGCCGCCATCGGCCGTCAAGAAGAGCTTGACCTCGGCGAGGCCGGCGGGGCCGCGGTCATAGCAGTTGAGGAGGACCGCCGACTTTCCCCCTTCCATCCTCTTCGTGCCTTGAATGGTGGCCATGGGAACCTCCGGATCGATCGGCACCGGCAGCTTGCTCGTGGCCACCGCCTTCCAGCCCCGGCCATCGGCCGCCGTGAGGCGCAGCTCGCCCCTGGCAATCGACCTCTCGGGCAGCTTCCAGAGGTACTTTCCCTGGCTGGCCGGAATCCCCGAGGCGATTTTCTCCCAGGAGCCGTCCGGGGACTCCCGGAACTCGATGGCGACTTGCGCCGCGGCTGGGTCCGCGCCCTTCAGCTTGAAGAAGATGTAGCGCGAGGCGCCGCCGGGGTGCGGCACACCATCATTGAAGTTGAGGAGCGCCAGCGCGGGCTCCCCGCCATCTCCCTTCCCCTCTTCCTTGGGGGGCGGCGCCTGGCTCAGGCCGGCGGCCGTCGAGCTGGGCGGACTCAGCGGGCTGTCCTTGACATGGCCGCCGGCCCTGACGGCTTGAGCTCGGGCGGCCTCTTCCTGAGAAAAGGAGGACGGCTCCGCTTTCGCCGCCTCGCCTCCCGGGGGCTCGGCTTCTTTTGATGGCGGGCTCGGGGAGGCGGGAATGGCCGACTCTCCCCTGCCGCCAGGCGCCGGCGCCGGGCGCCGGGCCACGAGCGGGCTCGAGCCATCGACGAAGCGCACCTCGACGACGGCCTTCGATTCATTGCCGACCAGATCCTGGGCCGCCACCCGGAGCAGCGCCAGCGCGGGCGGGCGGGCCGGCGTCCTCCAGCGGCTGGATTGCTCGCCCGCCGCGGCGCGCACCCGGCCGATCACCTGCCAGCTCGCCCCGGAATCGGCGCTCCACTCCACGGCCATCTCCTTGCCGCCGAACTCCATCTCGCTGGCGCCCCAGGAGAGGGCGATGGCGGTGTTGCCGGTCAGAATTTCTCCGGAGGCGGGGGAAAACCAGGTGATCTTGGGAGGGGCGCGGTCGACGTACAGCCAGAGGAGCGGCTCATCCCCCGGCTGGGGCGCGCCGACCTCGGGACGATCGCTGCACTCGGCCGAGGCTCGCAAGCCGTAGGCCCCATCGGCCTTGGGTCGGAAGGCCATGGGGGCCTGGCTTGCCGGAACGGTCTCGAGCCTTTGCCAGGAGCCGCCGGGACGGTCCAGCCGCCACAGCGTGTAGGCTTCGATCTTGTGGAAATCGACCAGGGCGGGATCGAAATGGAATTCCACCAGATAACGGTCTCGGCAGGAATAGATTCGGGGCGGCTCCGCCTTGAATTTGGTGGTCACCAGGGTGATCCTCTCCCCCTGCAGCACCGCGGGAGGCGGCTGCCTTCGGGAGAGCTGGTCCAGGTAAGGGAGCGTCGCTAGGGCCTCGCAGCCCCAGAGGCCGAGCGCCAGAAACGCTCCGCCAACGATCCTCAAGCCGATGGGCTGGCGGCCCTGTTCCTTCGGCCAGGTCAAACGGCAACGACTTTGATGAAGATCCCCTCTCATAATTTGCACCTTCAGTTATTCACTGCTCGCGACCCCAGTGATCCGGACCTTCGGGACTTTCGAGCTGACGGAGAACGGCGCCGACAGCGCCTCATTTTCCTGGTCGAGATGGTTGCGGACCCGAATCCGCAAGAGCCCGCCGCGGAAATCTTCACGAGGGAGCAGCCAGGTCCAGGATCCGGTGTTGTCCAGGTCGCTGGCCAGCTCCTGCCAGCCGGCTCCCTGGTCGCGGCTGAACTCCAGGGTCACCTTGGAGGCATGGGGCCGCGCCAGGCGGGTCTGCCAGCGGATTTCCACTTTCCCGCCGCCCTGCAAATGGCGCGGCCGGTTGAACGTCAAGAATTCGATCGCCGGCAGCAGCGGGACGACGCGGAAAAAGTGCTCGAAGGTGGAGCGGTTGCCGGCTAGGTCGGCCGCTTCCACTTGCAGCTGAAAGCTCCCCTGGCGCTGCGGCACCCGCCAGCGGAAAGTCCCGGCGGCAGGGAAGCGGCGCGCCAGGACTTCGCGGTTCTCGCGGCTCTCCAGGGCATCGAGGCTCTCCCCGCCCTGCAATGCGATGGCGACCGGCTGGGCGGGGAGGTTGGCATCCTCGACGCGGATGTCGAGCGCCAGCTCCTCGCCCCCCTCGAAGATGTCCTTGTTCTCATCCACCGCCACCTTCAGTCCGGGAGGCTGGGTGTCGACGAGGATCTTTCCCGTGCCCTCGGTCTCACTGCCGCCGGGGGACGAGGTATTGCCGGCCTGGTCGCGGGCGAGGAGCGCCGCCTGGTAAAGCCCATCGGCCAGCGTCAAGGGTATCCGGCCGGCTGCCTCGGTGACCGGCTCCCTGGCCTCCCAGACGCCGGCCAGCTGCCACTCCTCGCCGGGAACCTTCGCCACTCGGCACTCCACCTGGTGGATGGGCAAAGCGTCGCTCCGGGCGTGGAAGCAGACCTCCAGCCGAGACGACGGACTGGTCAGGGGGCCGTCAAAGAAGACTCTCGGCAGCCGGCTGTCGAAATAACAAGGCGCCTGCGAGGTGGCGGTGAGGAATTTCCCGCCCCGAAGGAGCGCGTGCACCCGCACCAGGACCTTTTCTCCCGCCAGGGCGGGCAGGCTCCAGGCGAACTGCCTCGTGGGAGCGGCCAGGTCGGTGGCGATGGACTGCCACGACTTGCCGGCATCGCGGCTGAGGTACAAGGAAAAGGGATTTTCGGCCAGGGCCTCGACGGGCCCTTGAAAATCCCAGAAAATATAGCGCCTGCCCCCGCCGCGGAACTCGCCGCCATGGAAGTTCTTGAGGATCAGGCGGCAGGCGGCGGGATCAAACGCCGAGGCCGGCGGCGGGATCTCCTCGGCCAGGTCGGCCTCCACGGGACCGCCCTTCTTCCCTGCCTCAGGAGCCGCCTCCCCGGGCGGAACGGGCTGCTCCGGCGGCTGGGCCTTGACCTCGATGGAGGGGCTGACGGAGCCGCAGGAGGCCAGCCCCAAGGCCGCCAGGAGGAGCGCCAAGCTCTTTAGGTGTGCAGTTTTCATGGCCGATGGTTTTATCGGCCGTTTGAGGTTGGAAACTTTACAAGTTTTTGGCGTGTTTCACGGCGCGCTCGAAGATGCGGTAGCCGTCCCCCAGGCGCCAGTCGGACTCCAGGAGCCGTGCTCTCCCATCGGCCCAGCGCGTCCAGTTGGGGTGATGGAGGCGGCGCAGGTGGCGCTCCGGATGGGGCATGAGGCCGAAGACGTTGCCGGCGGGGTTGATGAGGCCGGCGATGGCCTCCAGGGAGCCGTTGGGATTGGCGGGATAGCCCGGATCGCCCTCCACGGTGCCTTTTTCCGGGCCGTCCTCCGGGCCCTCGCCGGCGTACCGGCAGGCGATCTGGCCGTTTCGGCGCAGGATTTCGAGAAGGCTCCGATCGCGCACCACCAGGCGCCCTTCCTTGTGGGCCACCGGCATCTCGAGAACCTCGCCGCGCTCGAGGAACGGGCTTTTCGAGGTCTCGACGCGCAGCCGCACCCAGCGGTCCTCGAACAGCCCGGAGGCGTTCTCCACCAGCGAAACGGTCTGGTCGTTTCCCTCCAGGCCCGGCAGCACCCCCAGGCGCACCAGGATCTGGAAGCCGTTGCAGATGCCGATCACCAGCCGGCCGCTCTCGATGAAGCGCAGGAGGTCCTCCCGCAAGCGGGCGCGCAGCTGGTTTGCCAAAACGGTGCCGGCGCCGAGATCGTCGCCGTAGGAAAAGCCGCCGGGAAAGGCGAGGATGTGGAACTCGTCGAGGCGCCGGGCGCGAGAGAGCAGGGCGCCGGCGTGCAAGCGCTCCGCCTCCGCCCCCGCCAGCTGAAAAGCGTTGAGCGTTTCAAGATCGCAGTTGGTTCCGGCCGTCCGCAGGACCAGCACCCGTACGGGCATATCTCCTACCTACCTTTCTACTTTCCTTCAACCAGCCAGAAATCGGCTCAAGCTCTTCCAGGAATTCCTCAGGCCGTCCAGGCCTTCCTCCACCACCTTGGCGCCGCTCATTCCGAAGATCCTCAAGACCGGCGCGTCGCTGGTCGTCCCCACCACCGCCGCCGGCAGCCCCTTGAAAACCTTCTCCACCGCCGTCACGCTGGCGCTTTCGACCTCGAGCAGGAAGCGGGTGTTCGACTCGCTGAAGAGGAGGGCCTCATCGCGCTTCACGCCGGGAGCCGCCGGCGCGTGGGCGAGGTGGATCTCGCAGCCGCAGACGCCGCTAAAGGCCATCTCCGCGGCCGCCACCGCCAGTCCCCCTTCGCTGAGGTCGTGGGCGGAGAGGATGAGGCCGTCGCGAATGGCGCGGTGCAGCGCCACGAGGATCCGCCGGGCTCGCGGGAAGACGACGCCCGGCACCCGCCCGCCGCCGCCTCGAGACGCTCCATCGCCGCCAAAACGGAAGTAGTGGCTGCCGCCCAGCTCCTCCAGCGTCTCGCCGACGAGGAAGAGGGTGTTCCCCGGCTCTTTCAAGTCCATGGACACCAGCCGGCGGCCGTCCTCGACGATCGCCAGCGAGGAGATGAGGAGGCTCCCGGGGATCGAGAGGGATTGCCCGCCGGCCTTGTACTCGTTGTTGAGGCTGTCCTTGCCGGAGATGAACGGCGTTCCGAAGCCGACGGCGCCGTCGTGGCAGCCGCGCGCCGCCTCCACCAGCGCCCCCAGCACCTCCGGGCGCCGCGTGTTCCCCCAGGAGAAGTTGTCGAGGATCGCGGTCCTGGCCGGGTCGCCGCCGGCGGCGGCGACGTTGCGCAGCGCTTCATCCACCGCCGAGAGCGCCATGCGATAGGGGTCGAGGTCGCCGTAGGAGGGGTTCATGCCGCAGCCGATGACGATCGCCCGGTCGGAGCGGTAGAGCGGCGTGAAGGCCACGGCGTCGCCGGGCCCATCGCGCCGCGGCCCCACGAGCGACTTGAGGATGCTCCCCCCCTGCACCTCGTGGTCGTACTGCCTGATGACCCACTCCTTCGAGGCGATGTTGGGAGCGGCCAGGAGGCGATGCAGCGCCTCGCCGCAGGAGGCTACCCGCGGGTAAGCCTCGGGGCGCGGCGCCGGCTCGCGGTAGACCGCCGGCCTCGGCAGCCGGGGAATGCCCTGGTGCAGAAAGTTCATGTCGAGGTCGCTGACCGGCGCGCCGCGGTAGGACAGCTCGAGCCGGCCGGTGCTGGTGAACTCCCCGATGTCGGTGCACTCGACGTCTTCGGCCCTGGCCAGCGCTTCAAGCTCCGCCGCCTTCTCCCGGGGCACGGCCAGCACCATGCGCTCCTGCGCCTCCGAGATCCAGATCTCGGTGTAGCTGAGGCCCTGGTACTTGAGCGGCACCTTCTCGAGCTGCACGCGCGCCCCGGTTTTCTGCCCCATCTCGCCGACGGCGCTCGACAGCCCCCCCGCGCCGCAGTCGGTCACCGCCCGGAAAAGCCGCCGGTCGCGCGCCTGGAGGAGCACATCGAGGACTTTCTTCTCGGTGATGGCGTTGCCGATCTGCACCGCGCCGCTCGAGATCGCTTCCGACTCCTCGGTCAGCTCCACCGACGAGAAGGTGGCGCCGTGGATGCCGTCGCGGCCGGTGCGGCCGCCGACCACGTAAATCCGATCGCCCGGCCGCACCTCCTTCCTCACCGCATCGCGGGGGATGAGGCCGACGCTGCCGCAGTAGACCAGCGGGTTGCCGGCGTAGCGCTCGTTGAAGTAGATGGCGCCGCTGGCCGTGGGAATGCCCATGCGGTTGCCATAGTCGCGCACGCCGGCCACGACGCCGCGCAGAACGCGCAGCGGGTGGAGGGCGCCGGGGGGGACCTCCTCCCAGGGCAGCTCGGGCGGGCCGAAGCAAAAGACATCGGTGTTGACGATCGGCTTCGCGCCCAGCCCCGTCCCCAGGGTGTCGCGGATCACCCCGCCGATGCCGGTGCCGGCGCCGCCGTAAGGCTCGATGGCCGAGGGATGGTTGTGAGTCTCCACCTTGAAGGAAATGCCCCACGCCTCGTCAAAAGCCACCACCCCGGCGTTGTCCTCGAAGACCGACAGGCACCACGTCGTCCTCACCGCCTCGGTGGCCCGCTTGATGGTCTGGCGCAGCAGGTTGTCGATGCGCTCGCGCGTCTCGGCGCCGTCGGCGCTCACCTTGACGTAGTCGATAAGGCCGGTGAAGGTCTTGTGGCAGCAGTGCTCGCTCCAGGTCTGGGCGATGGTCTCGAGCTCCACATCGGTGGGTTCGCGGCCCAGGGACCGAAAGTGCCCTTGGATGGCGCGCATCTCCTCGAGATTCAAGGAAAGCTGGCCGCGAGAGGAGATCTCGAGGAGCTTTTCATCGCCGGCAACGCGGAGCGGCACCTCGCTGCGCTCCACCTGGCTCTCGGCGGCGGAGAGGAAGGGAGGCTGCACCGGCTCGTCATCCCACACCACCTCCTCGATGACCGGATTGGCCAGGACCTTGGTGGAGAGCGCCTCCTTCTGCGCCGGGCTGAGGAGGGGGCCGAAAAGGTAGTACCGCGCCGCCGTGCAGGCGGAGACGCCTTCGATCCCCAGGTCGGCGAGGCCCTTCACGGCCGACGCCTCCACCGGATCCATCACCCCCGGCCGCTTGAGCACGGTGGCGCGGTGGGTCCAGGACTTCCCCGCCGCCGCGGTTTTCTGGATCCCCATGCGGTCGAGGCGCGCGCTCTGGGTGACGGGATCGGAGAAGAGATACTTGACGGCCGACTCGAGCCGATCCGGCGGCAGGGCCTCCTCCGGCCCTTTCAGGAAGTAGAGGTCGGTCACCAGCACCCGCGGCACGTTGCGCCAGCGCAGCGAGCCCAGCTCGCGCTCGAGGGAGCGGCCGCGGGGATGGTCAGCGGCGGGGCTTGGCTCACCTTTTGCCAAGCCGTTTTTAGGGAAGACTTCGATGGAGAGGATAATGGGGTTCACGGGTTCGCTTCTTTCGATATCGTTGGTTTCTCAGAAGAGGACATGATACCAAAATACTTAGACGCGGCGAGAAAAAGTTGCCAAAGCCCATTGAAAGTTCAGACCGCGGACGGTCTGAACTTTCAATGGGCACCATAAAGTTATTGCGAAGTCCCACAAAAAAATCCAAAATACATCAATTTGGATTAATTTTAAGGTATAAATATGGCCAGTCCGTCCACTCGCGTGACCCTGGACTTTGAGGCCCCCATCCTGGAGCTGGAGGCCAAGATTGAGGAGCTGCGCAGCTTTTCGCTGTCGACCAATGTCGACCTCTCCGACCAGATCGCCCAGCTCTCCGAGCGCTGCAACGAGAAAAAGCGGGCCATCTTCTCCAAGCTCACCCCCTGGCAAAAGGTGCAGACGGCGCGCCACCCCAACCGACCCCTCACTTCCGACTACCTCCACCTCCTGTTCGAAGACTTCCTCGAGCTGCACGGCGACCGCGCCTTCCGCGACGACCCCTCCATCGTCTGCGGGCTGGGGCGCATGGAAGGCCAGCGCTTCCTGATCATCGGCCACCGCAAGGGGAAGGACACGGCCGAAAAGCTCGCCTGCAACTTCGGCTGCCCGCACCCCGAGGGCTACCGTAAGGCCCTGCTCAAAATGAAGTTGGCGGAGAAGTTCCAGCTCCCGGTCCTGACCTTGATCAACACCCCCGGCGCTTACCCCGGCATCGGCGCCGAAGAGCGCGGCCAGGCCTTCATCATCGCCCAGAACCTCATGGAAATGGCCACCTTGAAGATCCCCATCATCGGCGTGGTGATCGGCGAGGGGGGGAGCGGCGGGGCCCTGGGAATCGGCGTCGGCGACCGAATTTTGATGCTGGAACACGCTTATTATTCCGTCATCTCTCCAGAGGGCTGTTCGGCGATTTTGTGGAAGACGGCCGATTTCAAGGAGCGCGCTGCCGAAACCTTGAAGCTCACCGCCGAGGACCTGAAGCGCTTCGGGGTGATCGACGAGATCATCCCCGAGCCCCTGGGCGGAGCGCATCGTGATCACGCCCAGGCAGCCGCCAACTTGAAGGAGGTGGTGCTGAGGCATCTCAAGGAGATCGAGCACCTCTCGCCCGAGGAGAGGCGGCGGGCGCGCTATCAAAAGTTCAAGGCCATGGGAATTTACCGCGAGGGGCAACCCTGATATAATACCTAGTGAAGCCTGTCCGCGATCAGGTATCAGCTGTCAAGATCTTATTAACAGGAGTGGCGTCATGGACCGTTCAAACCGTTTTCTGGCCCGGCATTTGATATTGATCCTCGCTCTGTTCTCAGTTTGGGGCCTCTCGGCGTGCGATTCCGGCAAGGAGGAGGGAAGGAAGGAGACCGCCGCTTCCGCGGAAAAGGTCCGCGACGAGGTGAACGAGCTGTTCGAGAAGCTCAAGCAGGAGGGGGCCGACAAGGCCTTCCAGCAGGATTTCGAGAGCGCCAGGACCAAGCTCGAGGCGGCTGAAAAGCTCTTCATCGAGGGCAAGGAGCCGGAGTCGGCCCCCAAGTTCCGCGACGCCAAGCGGGCCTTCGCGCGCCTGGAAAAGCAGCTCGAGGAGTTCAAGAAGAGAGCCGAGGGGGCTCTGGTGGCGCAAAAGGAGGTTGAAAAGACCAAGGCGGAGCTTTTGAGCAAGAAGGTCGACGCCAACGCGCCCCGGCAGTTCAAGGAGGCGCAGAAAACTTACGAACAAGGCGTGGCGCTGGTCAGGTCCGGCGACCCCAGGAAGATCCCGCAGGCGGAGCAGCTCTTCAAGCAAGCCCTCAACCAGTTCAACGATGCCGGCCAGGTCGCCAAGGAGAACCTCTCCTACAAGAACAAGGCCGATGGGGAGAAGAAGGAGATGCTCGAGATGAAGGCCAAGGCCGTCGAGGCGGAGGCCGAGAAGCTGGCCGCCCAGGCCATGCTCGATGCCAAGCAGCAGGAGCGCGCCGCCGAGGCCGATTACAAGGAGGGGAGCTTCCAGAGGGCCTACGAGGGATACAAGCAAGCCGTGCAGTCGTACGCCTTCGCCGTCGAGCAAGCTAACAGCATCAAAGCCATCAGCGGCGCCAACCAGCCGGCCGAGGGGGAGAAGAAGGAGGTGGCCGAATCGGGGAAGACGGTGCCGGAAAAATCGGCCGTGCCGCAGCCGGAAAAGCTCGAGAAGCCGGAGGCGGCGGAGGCCGACAGCGATGATCTCTTTCTCGCCGACAACATCAAAAAGCTGGCGGCGGGGATCACCGGCTACGACGCCGTGAGCGGCGAGCTCACCCTCACCTACCACATCGGCGACATCTTGAAGAAGGACATTGTCATTCTCAACCTCCCCAAGCCGGAATACCTCCGGTTCCGGGAGCTGATGGGTCCGGACAAGAAGACCCTGCAGGGGCAGGAGGAGGATCTCGGCATGTCCTTCGAGGTCAACACCCTCGGCTTCTTCCTGATCCCCATCCCCTTCCTCAACGAGTTCACCGTCGAGTACAAGATGGAGCTCATGATGATGAAGAACGAAGGCTCCTTCAGCGTCGTCTTCTTCTCGGATGACAAGGGGAAGAACCAGTGGCAGGGCGACTGGGTCACCTTCCGCCAGTTCACCGCCACCGGCGTCCCCAAGAGCTTCTACACTTCGGATAAATCGAAAGCCATCAGCCCCAACAAATGGTTCATTAAGACGGAAAAGGTCGGCATGCTGGTCCATTCCGAGCCCTCGCCCAAAAGTCCAGATAAAAAGCTGCTCTTCAGCGTCTACTACCGCGTCGAGGACCCGGCCGAGCTGCCGGCCCCCTCGAACCAGATCGAAGTCCCCTTACCCAAGGGGGGCTACAGCGGGTACGTCGGCTTTTACTGGAAGGATGTCAAGGCGAGAATCCGCAATCTGATCATCAAGGGGATCATCGACAAGCCCGCGACCGTGAAGAAGCTCCAGGAGAAGCTCGGCATCAAGCCGGAGGCCGGCGGCGACACCGCCAAGGACGGCGACAAGAAGGAAGGCGAGAAGGGGGACAAGAAGACCAGCAGCGCCATCCCGGGAGCCCAGGATAGAGAACGCCAACGTCGAGGGGCAATTTGATTTCTGAGAATCAGCGTAGCGACGGGCCTCAAGTGAGAGAAAATCAGGATATCAGGGAAAATTTTAGAGGAGGTAATCACTAACCCAAATGCCACGCACCTGCCTTTATGAAAACCACCTCAAGGCCGGCGCCACCATGGTGGATTTTCACGGCTGGGAAATGCCCATCCGCTACACCCAGATCCCTCAGGAGCACCAGAAAGTCCGCCTTTCCGCCGGTCTCTTCGACCTCTGCCACATGGGCCGGCTGGAGTTTTCCGGGCCCGGTGCCGAGGAGTGGGTGCAGAGCGTCGTCACCACCGACTTGAGCCGCATCGAGTTCGGCCACGCCCGCTACAGCCTGATCTGCGACCCGAACGGCGGCATCCTCGACGATATCATCATCTACCGGCTCCCCAAGAGCCTCTTCCTGGTCGTCAACGCCTCCAACCGCGACACCGTCAAGCCATGGTTCGAGGAGCACAAGGGGGGGCGCGATGCCCAGCTCGCCGACCGCTCGGAGGAGCTGGGGATGCTGTCGATCCAGGGACCCCAGTACGTGCGCATCTTGGCGCCGCTGGTCGAGTGGACGGAGCACTCCCTGGGCAAGCTGCCCTACTACCACATCATGAAGGCCAAGATCCTGGGGAAGCGGGCGTTGCTCGCCACCACCGGCTACACCGGCGAAAACGGCTTTGAAATTTACCTGCCGGCGGAGGCGGCGCCGGAGTTCTGGGACAAGCTCCTCGAGACGGGAAACGGCCTGATCGCCCCCATCGGCCTCGGCGCCCGAGACACCTTGCGCGTCGAGGCGGGCATGCCGCTATACGGCAACGAGCTGACCCGGGAGACCAACCCCTTCGAGGCGGGCCTGGGGTTCGCGGTCAAGCTGCAAAAGCCGGTCCCCTTCATCGGCCAGGAGGCGCTGGCGCGCCTCAACGCCGAGGGACCGAAGCGCAAGCTGGTCGGCCTGAGGATCTTCTCCAAGAAGGTGGCGCGGCAGGGCATGCCGATTTACAACGGCGAGCCGGCGGTCGGGATCGTGACCAGCGGCATCCCCTCGCCGACGCTGGGATTTCCCATCGCCATGGGCTACGTCGACAAGAACACCCAGGTCTCGGACAGCCTCGAGGTGGACATCCGCGGCACCCGGGTGCAGGCCCGCCTGGAGCCGCTGCCGTTCTTCTCGAGGACAAGGCACAAGGCGGCCCATGCGCTGTGATGCGATTATGGCACGAATCAGATGAATAATTCGGATCAGCCAATTTCTTTTACGGAGAGTTTATGCCTTTACCCAAGAACCTCCGCTACACCCCTACCCATGAGTGGGTCCGGGTGGAAGGAGCCTTCGCGATCGTCGGCATCACCGACTTTGCCGTCGAGCAGCTCAGCGACCTGGTCTTCATCGAGCTTCCCGCCAAGGACGCCAAGGTGAAGAAAGACGCCCGCTTCGGCGAGATCGAGTCCACCAAGACGGTGAGCGACTTGATCGCGCCGGTGAGCGGCAAGGTCGTCGAGGTCAACACCGCCCTGGCCGACAACCTGGACCTGATCAAGGACTCGCCTTACGACCAGGGCTGGATGGTGAAGATCTCGATGACCGATCCGGCGGAGGTCGAAAGCCTGTTGACCGCCAACCGCTACCAGCAACAGCTCGACTCGGAAGAGCACTGAGGGAGCCGCCAGCCCATGCCATACGTCCAGCACACTCCCGAGGACCTCCAGAAGATGCTCGCGGCGATCGGGGTGGAAAGACTCGAGCAGCTCTTCCGCTCCATCCCGGCGGCCCTGCGGCTGAACCGCCCGCTGGCGATCGCGGAGAAGCGCACCGAGGCGGAGATCGTCCGCGAGTTCACCGAGCTGGGAGAGCGCAACCGCCGCGTCGACTCGATGCCCTCCTTTCTCGGCGCTGGCGTTTACCACCGCTTCATTCCGGCGGCCGTCGACTACCTCTCCAGCCGCGGCGAGTTCAACACCTCCTACACGCCGTACCAGCCCGAGGTCAGCCAGGGAACCCTGCAGGCCATCTTCGAGTACCAGTCGATGATCGCGCGGCTCACCGGCATGGAGATCGCCAACGCCTCGATGTACGAGGCCGGCACGGCCCTCGCCGAGGCCATCCTCATGGCTTACGCCATTCACGGCAAGGGGAGGAAGGTGCTGGTGTCCGACGCGGTCCATCCCGAGTACCGCCGGGTCCTGGAGACCTACTTCCGCCACCACCCCATCCGACTCGAGTCCATCCCCCTCGCTCCGGACGGCCGCACCGACTCGAGCCGGCTGGCCGTGGAAAGCGCTGGCCAGGAGGAGGTCTTTGCGGTGGCCATCCAGAGCCCCAACTTCTTCGGCGTCATCGAGGACGGCCGCGATATCCGCCAGGCCGCCGACCGGCTCTCTCCGAATCGAGAAGAGGCCCTCCGGCCGTTTCTCATCGCCGCCGTCGATCCCATCTCCCTGGCGGTGCTCTCGCCTCCCGGCGACTACGGCGCCGACATCGCCGTTGGCGACGGACAGGCGCTGGGGAACGAGCCCAACCTCGGCGGGCCGACCTTCGGCTTCTTCGCCACCCGCGAGGCGCACGTGCGCAAGATCCCCGGGCGCATCGTCGGCGAGACGGTGGATCAAGATGGGAAGAGAGGCTATGTCCTCACCTTCCAGACCCGGGAGCAGCACATCCGCCGCGAGCGCGCCACCTCCAACCTCTGCACCAACCAGGGGCTGATGTGCCTGCGCGGCGCCATGGCCATGGCCTTCCTGGGCGAAAAGGGCCTCCGCCAGATGGCGGAGCTGTCGGCGCGCCTGGCGCACCACGCCTGCGAGGCGCTCTGCCGCCTGAGCGGGGTGCGGCGGGTCTTCTCCGCGCCGTTCTTCCAGGAGTTCACCCTCGAGCTGCCGCTGCCGGCCCGCGAGGCCTACAAGCGGCTCCTCGCGCGCGGCGTGCGCGGCGGCCTGGCCCTCGACCGCTACTTCCCCGAGCGCTCGAGCCAGATGCTCTTCGCCGTGACCGAAATGACCCGCCTCGAGGAGGTCGACCTGCTGGTCCGCCACTTGCGCGAGCTCATCCAGATCGGGGCTCCCGATGCCGGCAGGGAGGTCGCTCCCCCTGCCGCCGGCAGCGTGAAAAGTCCTCTGGAGGCCGTCCGCCGATGAACGCCCCGCTCCCCACCGTTTTTGAAATCAGCTCTCCGGGCCGGCGCGGCGTCGAGCCGCCTCCCATACCGGCAACTCTTCCCAGCCTCGACGCCTGCATCCCGGCGGCGGCGCGGCGCCGGCAGCCGGTCCAGCTTCCGGAAGTGGGCGAGCTGGATGCCATCCGCCACTACACGCGCCTGTCGCAGCTCAACATGGGCATCGACACCCACTTCTACCCCCTGGGTTCCTGCACCATGAAGTACAACCCGCGCGTCAACGAGGTGGTGGCCGGCCTTCCCGGCTTCAAGAAAGTCCACCCGCTGGCCGAGGAGGAGGAGCTGCAGGGCTGGCTCGAGGTGTTTTATCGCCTGGAAAGGATCCTCGCCGAGGTGAGCGGCCTCTCGCACGTGACGCTCCAGCCGGCGGCCGGCGCCCACGGCGAGCTCACCGCCTTGATGATGATCAAGGCCTGCCACGAGGAGGAGGAGCCGGGGAAACGCACCGCCATCCTGGTTCCGGATAGCGCCCACGGCACCAACCCCTCGAGCTGCACCATGGCCGGCTTCAAAGCCCTGGAGGTGAAGTCGGGGGCTGACGGCACGGTCGACCTGGAAGACTTCCGCGCCAAGCTGTCGCCTGAAGTGGCCGGCATGATGATCACCAATCCGAACACCCTCGGGATCTTCGAGGCGCGCATCGCCGAGATCAGCGCGGCGCTGCACAAGATCGGCGCCTTTCTCTACATGGACGGCGCCAACATGAACGCCATCCTCGGCCTCACCCGCCCCGGCGACTTCGGCGTCGACATCATGCACTTCAACCTGCACAAGACCTTCTCCACGCCCCACGGCGGCGGCGGCCCGGGCGCGGGTCCGGTGGCCTGCAATCCTCGCCTCGCCCCTTACCTGCCCGTGCCGCGCCTCGAGAAAGCGGAGGTCAAGGAAGGCGGCGCCACCAGAACCCTCTACCGCTTGAACGGTAACTGCCCCAAGTCGATCGGCAAGGTGCGGTCCTTCTTCGGCCAGAGCGGCATCTTGCTGCGGGCCCTCGCTTACGTGGCGGCCCACGGCCCCGAGGACCTGCGGCGCGTCAGCGAGGCGGCGGTGCTCAACGCCAATTATATTCGCGCCCGGCTCAAGAAAGAGTACCATCTCCCCTACGAGACCCCCAGCATGCACGAGGTGGTGTTCACGGCGAAGCACCAGAAGGCCTCGGAAGTGCGCGCTCTCGATATCGCCAAGCGCCTGATTGACCTCGGCTTCCACCCGCCGACGATTTACTTCCCGCTGGTGGTCGCCGAGGCGTTGATGATCGAGCCGACCGAAACCGAGAGCCGCGAGACCCTGGAGGCCTTCTGCCGGGCGATGCTCGCCATCGCCGAGGAGGCGCGCACCGATCCCGAGAAGCTGCGGAAGGCGCCGGTGAAGACGCCGGTGAAGCGGCTCGATGAAGTGCGGGCGGTGAAGACGCCGATCCTGGTGTGCCCGTGCGCGGACGGCTCCTCCTGACCCGGCAGCGCTCCGGCGCCTGGAACCTGGCGCTGGATGAGGCGCTATTCCTGAACGCCCGGCCTGAAACGGTCACCTTGCGGCTCTACGGCTGGAGGCCGGCGACCTTGAGCCTGGGAGCCTTTCAAGCTTGCGGCGAGGTCCCGGAGTGGTTGAGAAGCCGCTACCCGCTGGTGCGCCGCTCGAGCGGCGGGCAAGCCATCCTCCACCGGGAGGATGAGATCACCTTCTCCCTCTCCGGGCTGGGAAATCCGGCCACCGGAGCCCGCCAGCTGCCGGACCCCCTCTGGCTCCAGAAATGGATCCACGGCGCTTTCGGGGCCGTCCTGGCGGCCTCCGGCTTCCAGACCACGGCCCCCAGCCCCGCTGCCCCAGCGGATTCCTTTTTTTGCTATAACTCAATTACATCTATGGACTTGTGCCTGTTGCGGCCAGGCGGCTTCGAGCCGGAGAAGCTGCTGGGGACGGCGCAGCGGCGGCGGGGGCCGGCCTGGCTCATCCACGGCTTTCTGGCCCTCTCGAGCGATCCGGACATCCCCGGCAGCGTGGGGCTCCTCGAGGCCCTTCCGGCCCCCACCTCGGCCGAAGGCCTGCGCGACCGGCTCCTGAGCGCCCTGGCCGAGGGCCTGACCCGGGCCATGGACCTCCCCTTCACCGAGGGGGGCTTGACCCCGGAGGAGGCGCGGCTCGCCGACCGTCTCGTGGTGAGCCGGTTCGGGTCGCGGGCATGGCTGCACCGCAAATAAGAAAAATTTGTGCAAGATCCCGGCCCCTGGACTCGTCCTAAAGGGTGACTGCGGCAAAAAATGTTTGCCGGATACGGCTTGGTTGCATAAAATAAGTTTGATCTGATCCATGATTTAGGAGTCTCTGGCGCATTTGCGGAAAGGAGTCACCATGCGTGGGTTCGGTTCTTTGATTCTGATCGCTTTGCTTGTCCTGTTCGCGGTCAACGGGCGCGCTCAAAATACCGGCAGCGTCGGCACCAAGGAAAACCTGGATCTGCCGTTTGATGCCACCGGCCAGGAAAACGAGGACGAGGAGGCGCCTCCGACCATCATCTTCTACGGGCAGACCTATGAAGGCGACGGCATCTTCTACTGCCTGGACCGCTCCTCCTCCACCGCCGATGGCGAGCTGGCCATCGAGAAGCGCGAGACCATCCGCAACATCTCCGAGTTCTCCGAGAGGGTCCAGTTCGCGATCGTGATGTATGACCAGGGAGTCATGAAGTGGCCGACCTCCGGCAAGCCGGCCGATGCCAATCAAGGATTCAAGTCGGCGGCCATCGGCTTCCTCTCCTCGGTGCAGCCCGGACATGGCACCTGCGTGGCCTTGGGCTTGACCGAGAGCCTCAACTTCGCCAACCAGTCGACCGCCAAGCGGACCCAGATCATCCTGCTCACCGACGGCTGCATGTACTGCGCCGGCCAGGATAGAAACCAGTACGAGCAAAAAACGCTCGCCGAAATCACCGGCAAGAACTACAAGCGCCACAAGATCAACACCCTTTGCGTCGGCGGGAACGATGTCTGCGAATTTTTCCCGAAGACCCTGGCGGCCATGAACGGCGGCTCTTACAAG
>JACQVS010000154.1 GCA_016209605.1 Planctomycetota bacterium | reverse complement strand
CCGCGCCAGGTTGCCGACCTTGAAGGCCTTGAGGAGGATGACGTGTAATTCTTCAGCAGAGATGGACGGCGGGTTGTCAAGCGGCGGTGTGGCGGCATTTTTTTCGGCGCTTTTATCGGCGGCGCAAGTTTCAGTTGGAGATTCGTGGCAGGCGCACATGGGGTTCTCCTTTTCGGGCAGGTGGGTTCCTGGAATTGAAACTCTGAAAGGCAATGGCATACGATGGCATACGATGACGTTCTTAAAGCAAACGCGATGCCAGTAGGAGGATTTTACTTTTTGCGCAAGTCTTGATTTCTCGGGCACAGGCTTTCAATCCCTGCGGGTTCTGACCGGGAAAGGTGTCCGGATCCGGACAGGTGACCGGATCCGGGCGGACAGATGACCGGATCCGGGCAGCGTTGCGGCGCTTATCTTGGAGTTCCTGGCCCTTCGATCGATCCAGATCAAAAGTCGATAGTATCGAACACCCGTGCCAGGATCTTGCTGGGATCATTCTCGGGGCACTTCGTCGGTGACGTCCCGACCCTGAGGTCCAGTTCGAGGTCCAGAGGGAAAAACCAGCGACAGCTAGGGCAGTGGTGTGTATGGGTCAAGGGGTCTTGCCCTTTGGGGGTGCGGGCCGAGCCCGGCAGGGGGAATGCAAATCCGTTTATACACCCTCCAGGATCGGCTCTTGAAGCGGATCGGAGTCGGATCGCCTTCAAGACTTCGGAGGCCGGTTCCCCGATCCTTGGGAACTAGCGGAGCGAGCGAAAGGTTTATTTTTCGAAAGTCATTGGTGACTTTTCTCGGAAAATCGTTGATGGGGCGGATTGAAAGCGAGGTTGTGATTGGATCGACCTCGCACGGGAAAAACGATGGAAGGAGGAAAGTGCGGAAGGTCAAGCCGGCTGACGCCGCGATGGATTCCCTCTCGAGCTCGATGTGACGTCGATCACAGCCCCGGTCGCCGGGGGCGGGTTATGGATGTCGAGGGTCGAGAGCGACCCGGCATCCCGTGCCGGCAATCCCTCAGAAAGGAGATCGATGAACCATCGCGAACGCGTTCTGGCCGCTTTGAGCCACGAGGAGCCGGACCGGGTGCCCGTCGATCTGGGCGGCAGCCTCGCCACCTCGATCAACATCGGCGCTTACGAGAAGCTCAAGCGGCACCTGGGCCTCACGACGCCCAACGAGGTCTTCAGCCTCCGCTCCATGATCGCCCGGGTGGAGGATGAGCTCCTCGAGCGCTTCGACATCGACACCCGCAGCCTGCCCATGCTCGGAAACAGCCGGCCCACCGAGCGCCTGCCCGACGGCGGCTATCGGGACGAGTGGGGGGTAGTGCGAGCGCGGCCGGATGCCGAGGGGCATTTCATGGACGTCGCCAACCCCCTCGACCGCGAGCTGGGCCCCGCCGACCTCGAAGCCTATCCCTGGCCGGATCCCGATGATCCCGGTTACACGCAAGGCCTCGCCGAGGCCGCCCGGAAGCTTCACCAGGAGACCGACTGCGCCGTGATCTTGTCCTTGCCCGCCGGGCCGCTCCACCAGGCGCAGTGGCTGCGCGGCTACGAGCGGTGGATGATGGACCTGGCGAGCGACGTCGAGCTTTACGAGGCGCTCATGGAAAAGGTCGTGGGCCTGTGGCTGCGGATTGCGGAGCGGATGATCGAGGCGGCCGGGCCGAACCTCGACATCGTGCTCTACGGCGACGACGTCGGGTACCAGAAAGGGCCCATGGTCAGCCGCGCCACGTACGTGAAGCGGATCCGGCCCTACCAGGAGAGGATCTTCAGCCTCCTGCGCCGCCACAAGGCGAAGATCGTCTACCACTCCTGCGGGTCGGTGGCGAGCTTCATCGAGGATTTCATCGAGCTGGGGATCGATGCCTTGAATCCCGTGCAGGTGAGCGCCGCCGGCATGGACACGGCGCGGCTCAAGCGCGACTTTGGCAACCGCATCGCCTTCTGGGGAGGCATCGACACGCATCACGTGCTGCCGAGGGGCTCCCCGGAAGAGGTGCGGGCCGAGGTGCGGCGGCGCCTCCGGGATCTGGCGCCGGGCGGCGGCTACGTTCTCTGCGCGGTGCACAATATCCAGCGCGAGGTCCCCCCGGAAAACATCATCGCCATGTACGATGAGGCGCTGGCCTCCGGCGCCTACGCCGCCGGCCGCCGGTGCTGGAGGTGACGGCGCCGATGATCAGCGTCCTGGCCCTGGGCGCGGCGATCCTCGCCCAATCTCAACCGCCCGCCTTTCAACCGCCGGGCTCTCAACTGCCGGGCTTTGACGGCGCGCAGTGGATCTGGCTCGCGCCCGAGCCGGGCCGCGCGGCTCTGGACATGCCCGCCGGCTTGGCCTACTTCCGAGCGGCGCTGTCGGTGCCGGAAAAGGCGCCGGTCCAGTCGGCGGAAGTTCTCATCACCGCCGACAACCTGTTCACCCTTTACCTCAACGGCCGCTTCGCGGGCGAAAGCGGGCCCGATCCGAACGCCTGGAACCGCCCCAGGCGGTTCGACGTGAGCGGCTGGCTCATGCCGGGGCAGAACATCGTGGCGGTGGAGGCGGTCAACACGCTGCCCGGGCCAGCGGGCCTGCTCGCCCGGGTCTCGGCGCGGCTCGCCGATGGCCAAACCGTCGCGCTGGCGAGCGGCGCGGTCTGGAAGTTCAGCGGCCGCGAGGAGCCGAACTGGGAGCAGCCCGAGTTCAACGATCAGGGCTGGAGCGCGGCCCTGGCGCTGGGCGAGTTCGGCGCGGGGCCGTGGGGAAGCTTTCCGCTGCCGGCCGAGGCCGAGCCGGCCGGGGCGCGGGATCCGGACCCGGCCATCGACCCGCCGCCGGACTATCCGTGGCCGGAGGCGGTCGTCTTCATCGGCGAAGACTGCAGCCTCTACCGCCCGCCGGCGCCGGCAGGCAACAGCTACGACAGCCTTTCAGTAACCATCTTCAATCCCCGCGACTCGCGGGCCTACCCCGAGCACGACCTGCCCGCCCCCATGAAGACGGGGCGCAAGCTCTACGCGCTCTCGCCGGCCCGCCCCGGCGCGCCGCCGCGGCTCCTTCTCGACGCCGGGCGGGGCGGCCTCGGCGCGCCGAGCGTGTCCTTCGACGGCCGCTGGATCTACGTGTCCATGGCGCCGGACGGCGAACCGTTCTTCCACATTTACCGGCTCGCGGCGGAGGGCGGCGAGCCGCAGCGCTTCACCGGCGGCCCGTTTCACGACATCGACCCCGCGGAGCTGCCGGACGGCCGGATCGTCTTCACCTCCACCCGCATCGGGACCTTCGAGGAGTACCACAACCCGCCGTCGCGCGCGCTCTTCGTGATGGAGGCCGACGGCCGGGGCCTCCGCCCCTTGACGCACACGCTCATCTTCGACAACGAGCCGGAAGTGCTGGCCGACGGCCGGATCCTCTTCATCCGCTCGGACAACTTCTTCGACCGCGGCAAGGTGGAGACGCAGCTCCACGCCATCCATCCCGACGGAACGTCAGGCTACACGGAGTTCGGGCTGGACCTCGGGCCGGAGTACGGCGGGAGGCTGCGGGCCTTCCACTGCGGGAGCCCGGCGCCGCTGCCCGACGGGCGGCTCGCTTTCGTGACCGCTTCGGGAATCGCCGTGGGCCTTCCCGGCTCCACGCCGCGGGAGATCCGTCACCTGCCGGTGGAGGCCGGCGACGTGGCGGCCCTTCCCGATGGGCGGCTCCTGTGCACGCTGCCGAGGCGGATCCCCTACGCCCAGCGGTTCCGCAGGCGGCAAGCGGCGGATCGAGAAGTCAGCTACGAGAAGATCGCGATCGTCGATCCGCAGGACAAGGAAGCGAAGGCGGCGATCCTGTTCGACTCCCCGGGCGCACCGCTCCACTCGCCGGTGCATCTCGGTCCCCGGACGCGCCCGCCGCTCCTCCCGGAGAGGGTGGATCCGAGCCTGGCCGAGGACGGGCGGGCGACCGGAGTCCTCTTCTGCCAGAACGCTCGCCTCACGAAGAACACCACGGCGGGTTGGGCGCACGTGCGCGCCATCCGCGTCCTGATGGGCAAGGGGCTGACGACGCGCTCGTCCCACTCCTACATCGTCCACGCCGGCAGCGAGGTGACGGAGCTGGGCACCGTGCCGCTCGCGCCGGACGGCTCGTTTGCCGTCGAGGTGCCGGCGGACGCGGCGATCGCCTTCCAGGCGGTGGATGCGGAGGGCCGTTCCGAACTGAACGAGATGTCCTGGATCTACGTGCGTCCGGGCGAAACCCGCGGCTGCGTGGGCTGCCACGCGCCGCGCCAGGCCGCGCCGCGGAGCGGCACTGAGGGAATCCAGGCCTTGCGCGCGCGCCCCGCAAAGCTGCTCGGCCGAGGGGAGCCGCACCGGTTCCGCGGCAACAACGCCGCCGTGACGGGCCTCATGGAGCTGCAGTTCGACCGCTACCGCGAGGTGGCGGGGATCGACCGCCACGCCGCCGCGGCCGGCGCGCTGGCCACCGGCGCGCCGGAGGTGGAGGTGCTGATCGGCGAGCTGCGGGGCGGCGCGCCGGATCGGCAGATCGCGGCGGCGGGGCGGCTCGCCATCTTCCGCGACCGCGCGGCGGCGCCGGCCCTGGAGAAAGCCCTGCGCGGCAGAAGCCGGGAGCTCCGCGTGGCCGCGGCGATGGCGCTGGCGGCCTGCGGCTCGCGCGGGTCGATCCCGCCGCTCCTCGAGGCGCTGGGCGACGCCGACCCGCTCGCGGCGCAGGCGGCCGCCGTGGCCCTCGAAAACCTGACCGGAGGCGCGGAGAGCTTCGACGCCTTCGCGGGATCGGAGGCGCGGCGGCGGCAGGCGGAGACCTGGCGCCGATGGCTCCAGGTCAACCCCTGGGAGAAGATCGAGCGCGACCTCATCGAGCGGCTGGCGAGCGCCGACCGCGATGCCGTCCGCCGCGCCGCCGTGACCCTGGGGCACGTCGGCGCCGCGGCCGCCCGCTCCGCGCTCCGCGAGCTCCTGCTCCGCGCGCGCGATGACAATCCCTTCCCCGAGTGGCGGAAGACCCATCGCGGCGATGAGGCGAGGTTCAATTCCCTAGCCGCCGTGAATCCGCGGACCTTACAGGCCGTCGCCCGGTCGATCGGGTATTTGCGGGACCGGGACGCGGTGCCGCTCCTCGCCGAAACGCTCCGCCGCCACAGCGACCCCGAGACGGCCAACCTCTTCCTGGCGGAGGCCGCCGCGGAAGCGCTGGGCCGGATCGGCGGGCCGGAGGCGGAAGCGGCGCTCCTCGGCGCCTTCGCCGCGCTCAAGGACTACCCGGCTTTCACCGCGTGGTACGGCGACCATGACGCGCTCATCGCCTGCCACGCCTCGCCGGTGCATTACTTCATCGTCGAGGGGCTCGACGCCCTGGGATCGGCCCAAGCCGGAGGCCTGGCTCCGCATCTCATCCGCTCGGTGCCCACCGATCCCGACCGCGCGCTGCTCCTCGCCAACGACGACTACGAGACGCTGGCCGGCCGCGTCCTCCGCCGCGCCGGGGTCGAGGAGGCCGTCGTGGAGACCGGCCTCGCCATCCTCGGCGATCCGGACGCCGTGCGGACGCCGGACCTCGAGCAAGCCCTGGCCGCAACCCACCCGGCCTGGGGAGGCAAGCCCGACCCGGAAAACCGCGCCGCGCAGATCCTTTCGCTCGCCTGCCGCGAGCGGAAATACGAGCCGCGCCTCCGCGCCGCCTTCGAGAGGTACCGGGCGAAGGGAACCGACATCCCGCGCCTCTTCGATACCGGCATCCCGGTGGTGACCAAGCTGCCGGCAAAGCACTGGGTATGCTTTTACCTGGCGCGGGCGCTGGGAAACCTCGCCGATCCGCGCTCGGTGGACGTTCTCATCGCCGCTCTGGAACAATCCCCGCCCGAGGCCGCGCCCGGGCGGCCGGACCCTCTCGGCCCCGGCGTCCATTTCCTGCACAACGACCTCACGCCCTGCTGGCGCGCCGCCGCCGCGTGGGCGCTGGGCCGCCTCGGCGATCGGCGCGCCGTGCCGGCGCTGCTGAAGGTGCTCGGGGATCTCGACAACGCCCTCGACACCCGGCACGCCGCCGCCATCGCCCTCGGGCGCCTGGCCGGCCCCGCCCATCAGGATGAGCTCCGCCGGCTTGCCGCCGGCTGTCCGGAAGTCTCCGTCCGCCGCGTCCTGCTCGAAGCCTGCCGGCGCCTGGAGCCCGCCAAGCCCGCCCTCGGCCGTAGAGAGTGAGGGGCTGGATGGGGTCGAAGATCTCTGGGTGAAGGAGGACACGATGCGAAGGGATCTAATGGTGTTAATGGTTACGCTCGGGCTGGCGATGGGATGCTCGAGCGCGGCTTCACCCGTTCAGGACGCAACGCCGCAGTCCCAGGGCAACCAGTCTTCAGAGAAGATGAAGAATCGGTTCGTCGGGACGTGGAAGCTGGTCAAGATTGAGCGGCGCGATGCCAAGGGCGAGCTGCTGCCACCACCGACGCCACCTGCGTTTGGAAGTCCGAATCCGATCGGCTTCATCATGTACGACCCGGCCGGATACATGGGCGTGGCGATCATGCAGAGTGGGCGCCAGAAAAATGCGGGCAATGAGCCGACTCCTGAAGAAGCGAAGGCGCTCATGGCCAGCTACTTGTCGTACTTTGGCACCTACACGATCAACGAAGCCGAGGGATTCGTGACGCATCACGTGCAGGGCGGCCTGAGCCCTGCCCTGGCAGGCGCCGACCAAAAACGCTTTTTTGAGCTCTCGGGGAATCGGCTCACCCTGAAGCCGCCGCGATCGGCGAACGGTGTTCAGCAGAGCCTGACCTGGGAGCGCGTTCCCGACCTGGAGAACCTCACGGCGATGCATCGCCAGTTCATCGGCTTCTGGAAACTGGTCTCGAACGAACGGCGCGATGCGAAAGGCGAAGTGCTGTCGTCAAATCCGGGGCAGACGGGCTTCATCATCTATACTTCCTCAGGATACATGGCCGTCCACCTGATGCAGCCGGACCGAAAGAAGTACGCGGCTGCGGAGCCGACGCCGGAAGAGGCAAGAGAGGCGCTGCGCACCTACGCGAGCTACTTCGGGCGCTATATCATTGACGATACGGAACGCTATGTGACCCATGACCAGATCGGCATCCTCAATATGGGCCGGAACGGGCCCAGCCCGCAGCAGCGCTTTTACGAGTTTTCCGGCAAGCGACTCATTCTGAAGCCGCCGCCAACGACGGTTGATGGGCAGCAGGTTCAGGGCGTCATCACCTGGGAGCGGATGCCCTAGTTGTAATCCAAGTAAAATCCAATCTTCCAGCGTGTCGCGGAGCTCCATCGATTCCGTAACAAGTTGCGGAACCGCTGCCAAACGGTGATTCCGCAACTCCACGGCGGAATCCCTGGCCGATAGACGCCGGAATTCCCCCCCCTTCAGCGATATGGTGAAGCACCGACCCCGTGTCGGTGGCGCTTTTGGAATCGTATGGGATTCGTTCTGGAGCGGGGACGAACCGTGGCAAGTTCTACAGCAACCTACTCATTGAAGATTCCAGGGCGGCGCGGTAAGCGACAAGCGCGGGCATAAGTGGCGCCGGAATTTTCCCCCTTCAGCCGAAAATTCCCCGGATTTTGACCGCCTTTCGCCCTCGCCCGCCCCGGCACCCTCTTTGCTCGCAAGGGTTTTTATAGTCATGTTCAAAATCATTACCGCCCGATGGTTGGCTCCGGAAATCAAGCGGTTCCGGATTCTGGCGCCGCGGATCGCCAAAAAACAGCAGCCGGGCCAGTTCGTCATCGCCCGCGTCCACGAACACGGCGAGCGCATCCCGCTGACCATCGCGGAGGCCGATCCGGAGGCGGGCACCATCGCCTTGATCGTTCAAGGAGTCGGCAAGACCACCAAGCTCTTGAACACGCTGGAAGCCGGCGATGCGCTCCTGGACGTGGTCGGGCCGCTGGGGAAACCCTCGGAGGTGAGAAAGTACGGCACCGCGGTCGTTCTGGCCGGCGGCGTCGGCGCCGCCATCGCCTACCCGACCGCCAGAGCCCTCAAGGCCGCCGGCAACCGGGTTATCTCCATCCTCGGAGCCCGCACCAGAGAGCTGGTCATCCTCGAGGAGGAGATCCGCTCGATCAGCGATGAGACGCACGTCCTCACCGATGACGGCAGCTACGGCGAGAAGGGCCTGGTCATCACCCCGCTGCAGAATTTCCTCGCCGCGGAGCGGCCCATCGACTACGTGCTGGCCATCGGCCCCGTGCCGATGATGCGCGCCGTGGCGGAGGTGACGCGCCCCCACGGCATCAAGACGGTGGTGAGCTTGAACTCCATCATGGTCGACGGCACCGGCATGTGCGGCGGCTGCCGCGTGCTGGCCGGCGGCCGCAGCCAGTTCGCCTGTGTCGACGGGCCGGAATTCGACGCCCACCAGGTCGATTTCGCGGTTCTCGCCCAGCGGAACGCCATGTACCGCGAGGCCGAGAAGCAGGCCCTGGAGAGCTTCCTGCGACAGCCGGAGCGGGACCTCCACCTGGCCAAGGAGTCCTGCAAGCTCGAGGAGGCCCATCCCGAGCTGAGGCTCGGAGCGAAAGGAGCCGCGCCATGAATCCGCTCAGCCCCAAGCAGCGGGCACAGATCCCCCGGCAGAAGATGCCGGAGCAGGATCCCGAGGAGCGCCAGGAGAATTTCACCGAGGTCAACCTCGGCATGGGCCTCGAGCTGGCCAAGCAGGAGGCGCTGCGCTGTCTCCAGTGCACCAGCCCGGCGTGCGTGGACGGCTGCCCGGTCGGCGTCAAGGTCAAGGAGTTCATCGACCTCATCTTGCAGGGGGACTATCTCGCCGCCGCCCGGAAAATCCGCGAGGACAACGTGCTGCCGGCGATCACCGGCCGCGTCTGCCCTCAGGAGGAGCAATGCGAAGGTACCTGCGTCCTCAGCAAGCGCTTCGAGCCGCTGGCCATCGGCTACCTGGAACGATTCGTCGCCGACTACGAGAGCAAGGCGGGACAGGTCGGCCTGCCTCCCATCGCCCCCAGGACCGGGAAGCGCGCGGCCATCGTCGGCAGCGGCCCGGCGGGCCTGAGCGCCGCCGG
Source organism: Planctomycetota bacterium (assembly GCA_016209605.1). Classification (GTDB taxonomy): domain Bacteria; phylum Planctomycetota; class UBA8108; order UBA8108; family JACQVS01; genus JACQVS01. The sequence continues at coordinate 8,566 of JACQVS010000154.1, read as the reverse complement.
AGACCTGGTGCAGAAGGGGCACGAGGTGACCGTCTTTGAAGCGCTGCACGAGATCGGCGGCGTCCTGGTCTACGGCATCCCGGAGTTCCGCCTGCCCAAGGATATCGTCCGCCAGGAGGTCGACAACCTGCGCCGCATGGGGATCGACTTCCAGACCGATGTCGTCATCGGCAAAACCATCACCATTGACGAGCTGCTCCAGGAGGAGGGATTCGACGCGGTCTTCATCGCCACCGGGGCGGGGCTCCCCCACTTCATGAACATCCCCGGAGAGCACTTGAACGGCGTCTACTCCGCCAACGAGTTCCTCACCCGCGTCAACTTGATGAGAGCGTACCTCTTTCCGGAGTACGACCAGCCGGTTTTCGACTGCCGCGGGAGAAACGTCGCCGTCATCGGCGGCGGCAACACCGCTCTCGATGCCATCCGCACCACCCTGCGGCTGGGGGCCGGGAGCGCCTCCTTGATTTACCGCCGCTCCGAGAAAGAAATGACGGCGCGGGCGGAGGAGCTGAAGCACGCCCGCGATGAAGGGGTCCAGCTCATCCCTCTCGCCGCTCCGATCGTGATCCTCGGCACGAAGATCGGCTGGGTGGAGGCCATCCGCTGTCTACGGATGGAGCTGGGCGAGCCCGATGCCTCCGGGCGCCGCCGCCCGGTGCCCATCCCCGGCTCCGAGTTCGTGCTGCCGGCCGACCTGGTCATCGTGGCCATCGGCACCGGCGCCAACCCGCTGGTGCAATCTGCCACGCCGGAATTGAAGATCGACCCGCGCGGTTACATCGCGGTGGACCCCGAGACCCTCCGGACTTCAAAAAAAGGAGTGTTCGCGGGGGGCGACATCGTCACCGGCGCGGCTACCGTGATCCTGGCCATGGGAGCGGGGAGGAAAGCCGCCAGATCGATCGAGGCATATCTCAAAACCGGCGCTTGGTGACGGCCCTGGATGATTGCTTGGCATGGAATTTGTGTCTTTTTACGTTAAGGATCTCATTGAAAATCCTTATGGCCAACAAAAGGAGGTATGTCATGCTCGATCCAGCCAAAATCAGGAGTTGACGGAATTCATCCCCCCGCCGGGTCAGCCTCTCGAAGGTTTCATGCGCCATGAAGTCTAGTAATTGGCCAATGATCTCCTTCTTCTTCATATCAACGCGGGCGGATACTTTTGCCCTGCAACTGAATTCGGCCTGGAATTAACGAAAAATATCACCGGTATTGATAATGACCGCCACGCTGCCCGAGTTGAACTGGGTGATGGCGAGATCCGGCCGCTTGTCGCCGTTAAAATCGCCAATCTCGATTGAGTTGGGCCTCTCGATGTCGGGCAGCGCCACGGCTGCCAAAAAGCGGCCCCGGCCATCGTTTTTGAGCGCCAGAACGTTCGCCGAGCCGCCGGCAGCGACCAGATCGATGGCCCCGTCGCCATTCAAGTCTCCCGCGGCAAGTGCCTGGACCGCCCCCTCGGTATTGACGGTTTCCACCGGGCCGAACTTCCCGCCTCCGGTATTTTTGAGAATCCAAAAGGAGTATTTGACGGTGAGATTGCCGCTGGCATCTTTATCCATGGAGCTTCCCGCCAGATCGGCTAAGCCATCGCCATTGAGGTCGGCGGTCACCACGGCAAAGCCGGATCCGCCCACGAAGATTTGTTCCAACTTGGAGAAAGAGCCTCCTCCCAGATTCCACAAAATTCCCAGATGCTCCGAGGACTTGTACGTGACCGCCAGATCCGGTGCCATATCGCCGTTCCAGTCGCTGATAAAGACTCCATACGGGCCGCTTCCCACCTCGAGTTTTTGCAGCTTTTCAAAGTTCCACCGGCCGCGATTCATGAGCACCCAGACGTGCCTGGAGCCGGCCGCCACGGCGAGGTCGCTGGCGCCATCGCGATTCCAATCACCGGATGCAAGGACCAAAAGCGGCTCGTCAAAATCGACGGCGCCGGCTTTTTCAAAAGCGCCGTTCCCAGGATTGGCCAGAAGCAGGATATTCTTGGAGTCGCGGTTGCTCACCGCCAGGTCCAGCCGGCCATCGCCGTCAAAGTCCGCGGCGGCAAATCCGGCCGGCAGATTGCCGGCGGCAAATTGTGACGCGGCCGAGAACTTGCCGCCGCCGGCGTTCAGCAGCACCGAGACGTCGTTGGAAACACCGTTGGCCATGGCCAGGTCGAGCCGGCCATCGCCATCAAAATCCGCGGCCTTGACGAATTTCGGCCCTCGCCCGACGGGGTAGCGGTCCGCCTTGATGTCACCCGGCAGCTCGACGACTTGCAGCCGGCTCGTGGAAGGCTTGCTCTCGGTGACCGCGGCGGTTTTGAAGCCGGGCCGGACGGCAAACCACACGGCGGCGATCGCCACTGCCAGGATCGCTCCGGCCAACGCCAGCCGCAACCGCCTTGCAGCGGCCTTTTTCGGGGCAGAGATTTTTCGGACTTCCACCTGGACCGGCAGGCCGCCGGTGAAATCTTTCAGATCCGCCGCCAGATCCACGGCTTTTGAATAACGCTCCGCCGGGATCTTGGCGATCGCCTTGGAGACGATGGCCGCCAGTTCCGCCGGCACTCGCGGATTGAGCTGACCCAGCGAAGGCGGCTCCTCCTCGAGGATCTTGCGCACCAGCTCGCCGCGATTGCCGGCGGTGAAGGCGGGCTCGAGCGCCAGCAATTCGTAAAGCGTCACCCCGAGGCTGTAAATATCGCTCGCCTCGCCGGGAGCGCCGCGAAACTGCTCGGGAGCCATGTAGCGGAGCGTCCCGAGAACTTCATCGCTATGGGTCAAATCATCCAGCCCGGAGAGCTTTGCCAGCCCGAAGTCCGCCACCCACACCGTGCCGCGGTAATCGAGAATGAGGTTGGAGGGCTTGATGTCGCGATGCAGGACGCCGTTTTTATGGGCATAGGCGAGGGCATCGGCGACCTGAAATCCAATCCGGGCAATGCCGTTAAAATATTGCGGGGTCAGTTCCGCGGGCGGCTGCTCCCCCTCTCGCTGGTTGATCCCGGTCGCGGCTTTTTCGATCGCTTCTTCATCAAAACGGCCGTTCAACAGGCCAAGGGCCATGCTGGAAGTGGCGCTGGAACCGCCATCCTCGCGAGTTCTTCCGGCGCCGAAATCTTTGCTGGCCTGGGAATACTCTCTGGAGCACAGGTTGCTGATTTCCTGGAGCACCTTGTCCAGCCCTTCTCCTTTCACGAGCTGCATGGCGTAGTAGTAAATCCCGTCCTCCTCGCCAAAACCGTAAATGGGGATAATGTTGGGATGCTGCAGCTTGGCGGCGATTTGCGCTTCCCGCTGGAAGCGCTCCTCCAGGCGCTTGTCGATGCGGAACCGGCTGGAAAGCACCTTGAGCGCCACGCCGCGCTTCAAGGACTCTTGCTCGGCCGCATAGACGATGCCCATGCCGCCGCGGCCGATCTCGCGAGCGATGCGAAACTCGCCGATTCTCGACAGCGCGCTTTCCTTGGCGGAGATCGGGCTGGCGATACCAGGAGGGGTGGTCGACTCGCTGGTATTGGTGTTTTCACTCTGCATTTTTTCCAGGAGCAGGATTTTCGGGAAGAGCCGCTCGATCTTTGCCGCGAGGTCGGGATAGGCCGCGGCGTATTCGGCGATCGAGGGCGTTTCACCGCGGCGCAGGCGCTCGAGCATGGATTCAACAATGGTCTCGAGCCGAGGATCCAAGGTGTCGTCGGAAGCTGGAGATTCCCTGTTCGTGGTCATGATTCAATCGTCAATTGCCGGCAAATCACCGAGCAATTTCTCCAGCTTGCCAAGAGCGCGGAAATAACGCTTGCTGACGGCGGACTCTTTCATCTTGAGCAGGCGGGCGATCTCGGCATTGGAAAGTTTTTCAAAATGGCGCAGCACCAGCACCTCGCGGTCCTTGGGGTCCATGGTCTCGGTAGAGCGACCAGGGTACGCAGTTTTTTCCGGTGGCGAGTGAACAATTCGCCGAGGAGCTTCTGGCGCGCCTTCGAACCGTTGCAAAGAGAAAGCCGTTCCGTTTCGCTAAAATCTTCCCGCATAACGCCTTAATACTTTACCCGCTGGGTCAAAAAAAATCAGAAAAAATCCAGTCCAGAAGCTCCACTTCCAGCAGATGATGATGGATGGAGGATGAAAACAAATGGAGATTCAGAAATCAATGAAACGTTCTTTGTTGCGGCCGACGGCCGTCTCTTAATTTTTTTTACAATCAGTGAGGTTTGAACCCATGAATCAGGTTTGCAAGTTTTCTTTCGCTTTCCTTACCGCCGTTTTTACCGTCTTTTCCAGTCCTGTTCTCGTGGGCAACCCGGTTTTCGAACTGGGCTTTCAGGGGCCGGAAAGCGTCTCCGGACCCGCGGGTTCAACGCAAAAAGCCACTTATTTTTGCGTCCTCACCCAATCAGAGGCTTCGGAAGCGGGCGTCGATGGATGTAATGTGAGCGTCCAGGTTGAAAATGGCGTGATCGCCGCTTGCACCCTGGACGGCACAGACTGGAAAGCTCGAGGAGGGATCCCGGGTCCAGCGGATTGTGTTTTCACCACCGGTCCTGGAAATGAAGGAATCGTGAGCAGTGTCTTCATCGATTTCCAGCACGGAGGGCAACCCATTAAATTGACTCCTCAAGTCCCCATCACCTTATTAAAAATCGAGGTGGATTTTGTCATCCCCGCGCAAGGCGGTGGTACTGCCCGGCTCGTTTATCCGGCTCAAGGTCTGATTTATGTGCCTCCAGGATTCGGGCCGCGGCCAATCCCACCGCACGTCTCCCTGGGAAACCGAACCCAAGCAATAGTTCTTCTGGCTAAGGAAATCCACCTTACAACACCCTCCGGCGGCCTCCAGGCTCCCGGCGACGCCAACCAGGATGGCGGCGTCGACCAGTCGGATGCGGTCTGGCTGCTCGAGCATCTGTTCCTCGGCACGCGGCCGAATCTGCCCTGCGAGGGGAAGACGGCCGCGACGCCTGGAGAAGGCGAGCTGGCGCTGCTTGATTTCAACGGCAGCGGCGCCATCGACATCTCCGACGCCGTGGCGCTCCTCACCTGGCGCTTCATCGGCGGCGAGGGCCATCCCCTGGGATCGGCCTGCGCCCGCATCCTCGGCTGCCCGGAGGGGCCGTGTCAGTAACTAGATAATGCGAAACTCATTCAAACATTTAAAGCCTAGGAGATTGTTTCACATGAGTCGAACGTCCAGGGTTTGCTCTATATTCTTCTTCGGATTTCTCTTTTGTTTCGCTTCCATGGCGTCGGGAGGTCCGGCTTTCAAGCTGGGCTTCAGCGGCCCCGAGTTCATTTCCGGCGCGGCGGGCTCGATCCAGAAGTCATCCTATTTCTGCGCGCTCTCCCACAATCTGCTCGACGCGCTTGGTGTGAGCGACTGGGTCATCAACGCCGCCGCTAAGGGCGGCGCCTTGACGGGTTGCTCGATGGAGGGGACGAATTGGCTGAGCCTGGGCGGCCAGGAATTTGTTCCGGGCCTTCTGACCACCGGGCCCGGCAATGAAGACGCGGCGGCGGCTGGGGTGGCGGGGCAAAGGAACATTCCCCTCGGGCCGCAAAGCGCCATGACTTTGGTCCGCTTCGACTTCGAGGTGACCATTCCGCAGGGGGAAGGCGCCGCGAGGCTCAAACTGGTTCCGGATGGTCTGGAGAGACCGGGAATGCCAAGTTTTCCGGTTCCCACGCGCATCACTTCCGGAGGAGTCACCTTTGGATCGATTTTGGGTGACAAGGTAGTCCGGCTCCAATTTGAACCCCCCGGCGGCCGGCAAATCCCCGGCAACTGCAATCAAGATGGCATCCTCGACCTTTCCGATGCCCTCTGCATCTTCGGGGTGCACTTCCTCGGGCAGCCGGCCAAATTTCCTTGTGGCGATGGCACGGCATTTCATGCCGCCAACCTCGCCCTCCTCGACTGGCAGCCAGATGGTCAAGTGGACATCTCGGACGGCGTGGCGCTGCTCCAATTCCTCTTCCTTGGAGGGCCGGCTCATCCGCTGGCCCTCCCAGGCAACCCCACCGTGGGTTGTATTGCCATTCCGGATTGCCCGCCGGAGCGCGTGATGGCTCCCAGATATACGACCCCTCTCGCGTTCAAGACTGCCCTGTCCACGCATTCAGCACCGCCCTCGCTGCCGGAGCCTCCCACGCTGTGGGCGCCAATTTACACGCGCATTGCGGAGGACGATGACCTCCCCTGGCGCACGCTGGAAGAGGTGGCGGAAGCGGCGAGAAGCTTTTTGACTCCAGTGCTGAAAGGCCAGAGCGGAAATTGGGATCCAACGCGCTGGACATGGAGGCCTGAAGTCGACGCCTAGTTTTTTTAAATCCCCAGGGCACCGGCGCTGGTCTCAAACGAATTCCCCTGGTTAAGAGCTTGTCCCAAAAATCCATCCGGCCACTTCTTCAAAGGCACGGGGCCGGCGACCAAGCCGCTACGCGGCTCGGTGCCCGAGGCGCCATTCTGCGTTGGGCTCCTCCGGTCGAATGCACCGCATTCGCCTCCGGGCCGGGCACCGCCGCGAAGCGGTGGTCGCGCAGCCACCAGCCTGCGGCCGGTGCCGGCTGCTCCAGGCGTTCGTTCCTCCGGGCCCTCGGAGTTCACCCATGTCTGGCGCCTTCTCGCCTGGCACCGCCCGGCGAAAGCCGGGGGCACCGCCCCGCGAGCGGGGACGACCACCCCGCTTTGCGGGGCGGTGCCCGGGGCCTCGGAGCGACTTTCGGGACAGGCTCTAAGGGAAATTTCCCAGCGCGGATCGCGCGCTTAGGTCCTGAGATGGAAGCGGCGCAATTGCATGAGCTTCTGGCTGGTGAAGCGGCGCAGCCAGAAATAAAGCGGCAAGCGAAGTTTCTCGAGATACTTCTCCAGCCGGTGCGCCACCTCGAGAAAGGCCTCTTGGACCACATCGGAAGGATCGATGGGTCCTTGCAAGCGCTGATCGAGCCGTAGGGCCACCAGGGTACGCAGGAGCTCATCCATCGCGTCTTCGTGGTCAAGGACAACCAGCTCCTGGGCGTGATCTCCACTTTCGACATTGTCAAGCGCCTGGCAAGTCCGGCCAAGATCAGGAGTTGACGGAATTCAACCCCGCTGCCCGCCCCCTTCATTTGCCGCAGTTTTCGAGAACCGGGTATACTTCCCTGTATACCATTGCCACCCGAAAACAGAATCGACCAGGAGGGGTCCCATGTTCGGAGAAGGATCGGAGCGCCCATCGATCGGAAAATGGCTCGCCTTTGGGGTCATCGGGCTCGTCGTGCTGGGCGGGATTTTCAATTTTTGCTTCGTCACCCACCAAACGGTCAATGCCCAGAAGCAGGCCATCGATCAGCGCCAGGACCTGGAGGAGGCGATCCGCGCCGCCCAGGAGATCAACCAGTCCTCCGAGGTCGACCGGGTCGACCTCGCGCCCGAACGCCTGAGCGGCATGTTCCGCTGAGGTCCTCTGAGAATAGTCCTCACCCGCCGATCTGGCTCATCGACCGGGAGACGGGCACGAAGTTCAGCTGGTTGATCTTGTGGCCGAGATCCTTGTCCCACACTCCAGCGCGGATCGCCGCGGCGATTTCCGAATCGCTCTTGCCGCCGCGCACCAGGGGCTGCAAGTCGGTCTCGTGGATGGAAAAAAGGCAGGTCCGCAGCTTGCCGTCGGCGGTGATGCGGATGCGGTTGCACTGATCGCAAAACGGCTCGCTCACCGAGTTGATGAAGCCGATCTTGCCGCCCGCACCATCGGCCAAGTCGCCATGCAAGAAAGTGCAACAGGCTAGCGGCGTATAACAAAGGCAGGAATGAGGATCAGAACTCATTTCCCGGAAATCCCTCATATCCCTTTCACGCCCCTTCGATGAAAAGACTGATCGGAACTTGAAAATATTTGGAGAGCTTTACCGCCAAGGCTTTGCTGATGGAGCGGCGGCGAGCCAAAATATTGGTGATGGCCGAGCGCGGCATGCCGATTTCTCTCGCGAGCTGAGCCCTGGTAATCTCGCGCGTTTCGATGAGATGCTCCAGCGTTTCAGCGGGCTTGGAACCCGGGGCCGGATGTTCCAGAGATTCGTACTGCTCGATCAAGGTTGCAAGAAGCTCAACGAGTTCGCTTTCCTCTCGTCCCAGTTTGGGTTTGGACATCAAATGTTCAATCCTTCGCAACGCTTTCTGGTAAGCCGCTTTGGAGCGGATCGGTCGAGGTTCGAAATCTACCAACAACGCTTGATATTCTGTCAAGGTTTCCATCATCGGCAATCTCTCTTCCAATAATCTTTATCGTACTCCGCGTGAGTCAAAAAGTGTTTCACTAATAAAGTTCCTCTCTGCCATTCATTGGCATAAGTCACGCGACAGATGAGGCGATACCTGTTTCCCCGGACATTGAATATTAAACAACAATACACCTGGTCAGTCGCCTGATAGGCTGAACGGATTTCCCGAAGACTGTTCCACCGGGCACCGCCAGCAACTTTCCACCAGTTCTGAAGCCATTTTGCAGCGTCAGGATATAATCGGATAGCCTCAGTAATTTTTGGTCTCGCGATAATGTGCATTTCTCAAACTTCTTTTAATCTATATATTG